>VGYV01000706.1 GCA_016872855.1 Planctomycetota bacterium | reverse complement strand
GCCGAGTTCGAGGCTGGGGGCGTCGCGGTAGAAGGCGTACTCGTCCAGAACCAAGTGCCGCACTTGAACCGACCGGCCCACCTCGACGTTGCCGGCGGTCGCGGTCTGGATGTAGCTGTTGTCGGGACCGCCGAACTCCAGCCGGCCAGGGCTGGATTGGCTGGGCCGCAGGGAGCGGGTCGTAGGGAGTTTAGCTATCCCGCCTTGGTAGGAATCGTCGAAGCCCTTGTAGTAGCCGAATATGTCTTGGCAGGAGGAATGCACGTGGGTGAACATCCACGCGCTCTGACCAGGCATGAACGCTGTCCGCCTGAAGATGAACGAGCTGGTCGTGGCCGACCACCAGACCCGGCGCGCCTTCAGCCCCACGAGGCGAACAGGCTCGCCGGCGGACTCCTGCTTCTGGATGGCGTCCGCGAGCTTCTGCGCGCTGGGGGACCAGGACGCCACGGCCAGTGCTCCGCTCTTGTGGCGGATCTGCATCCCGGTAGTGAAGGTCTTCAGGTCCGCGAAGTCCCGCGCCAGTTGCGCGGCTTGGTCGCGTGTCAGGGGTTCGGTGGGCACTCATTGGGAAATTGCCCCGTGATTAATCGGGCTCACGGGACCAGAAGCCTCATCCGCGCCATGAGGCGAGGAGCATCTGCGGGCTTGCGCCAGCATCACAGGGTAATTGCCCTGGAGCCGCCGCCCCGACTCGAACAGGGGACCGACCGCTTACGAGGCGGCTGCTCTACCTGCTGAGCTACGGCGGCGTGATCCTCTCGTACTCGATGCACTCCAAGCGCTCCAACTTTCCGCCGTTGTCGTGCGCCACGACACGATACCGCGCTCTCACCCAACGTGTGTCGTTTGATGCTTGATCGGGTGGTTCCACCAGCTCAAACTCGGTTCCGATGGGTCTTAGGCCGGCCGTCCCGGACTGGCTACCCGGCTCCCTGGAGGGGGGAGGTGACGCTGTATCCACGTCAGCTTCGGCCGGCCCTTCGCGCGGAATGGAGCACTGCTCGGTAGTTGCCGCCTGGCAGGTGTGCTTTCCCCGCCCGAACACGCAGGCCTCGCAGCAGTAGCGCGGGTTTGGCAAGTACCGCCGCGACACGATCTCAGGCACGCGGTTTCTTCTCCTTCTTCCCCCGCGGGTTCCGGCGCCGCTTCAACTTGGGCCATGCTCCGCGGCCCTGCTTGCGCCGTGCCGACGCCTCTGCCCGCGCCTGCGGGCTGAATCGCTTGCCCACTCGACCTATGCTCACCTCACCCTCCCCCCACGCCCGCGCATCACTGGCCCCGCCTTGCGTCCTCGGCCCAGTCCCCTACCTGCTCATCCGCATTGGGTTTACGTTTACCCCTTGCTGGCCTCCGGGAGACTTCATCAAGATAAACCTCTATGGATTCCCAAGAGGGAACGAGATGGTGCCGTAGTTCAACCAACTCATCGGCTTCCATTTCGTGCTCGAACTGGCGCGTTAGATCCGCCAGGGCGTCCATGCGTTCCTCCTCGTACCTCAAGGCGCCACGGTCAGCCACTCCTAACCCTCCAGTCCGTGCAGGCCGCCACCAGCGCGGCCACCGGCGGTTCGCCCTCGCCGCTCCAGACCGCCAACGGCACCCGGCCCCGCAACACCCACCACCGTTTCGGCCTGTCCTTGCCATAGGACTTCTTCTGCAAGGCCGCGATGATAGCGGGGAGACTGTACCCCTTGGCCTCCTTCTGCAAAACCGCACAAGTTGTGCGGTTTTTAACCGAGAGCCGGTGAATCTGGAGGTGCTGCTGGACGTATCGTTCACCCCAGCCCTGCTTCTTGCAGGCCCAGTCAGTGAAACACCCGTGCGGTAGGACGGGTTCGCCGTTTGGATACTTCTGCCCTTTGGCGTCGTCCAACAGTTTCCCGATGTGAAGTCGGTACTCCACCGTGCGTTCGCTGTATCTGCTGGCCTGCTCCTCGGTCTGGTTGATCTCCTGGGCGATCTTGTCCAAGCGATCGTAAGCCCGAGCCAGGTCCGCCTCCGTGAATCCCGGCTTTCCGCGCTTGTAACGCGACTTCGGTTTCGCGCCTGTCTGATCTGTCATCGGCTCCAATCTCCTGCCTGTTCGTCGGCGTCGGGAAGGCGGTGGCCCCAAGCCGGGATCGGTCCCGGCTCTCCCCGGCCCTTTACTTCTGGCGCGAGCGCGGCCCGTAATGCCCCCATCGCCTTCTCCTTCAGCTCGTAAATGTCGTGTGGCCGGCGACGCATCCGAACCGCACAAGCAGCCAGGGGCAGGCCGTCGAAGTAGTGGAGTTTCAAGACACGACAGTAAGCATTGGGAAGTTTCGAGAGGGCCCGCAGTACGGCACTCTTGGCTTCGTCAGCCAGCGCCGCCTGTTCGGGGTTTTCGCCCTTTTCGATGGGTTGATTCTCGGGCGGAATCTCTTCCATGTCTTCCATCGTGCTGTCCCGGTACGTGTCCCGCCGCGCGCTCATGTAGCAGGCACCCCGAATCGCCCGGAGCGCGAATCCCTGGTATGGCACGCCCCGCGCCGGGTTGTACAGCCCGGTCTGCTTCCAGTGCTCCGCGGCCGCGATCTGTTCGAGGTCCGCCGCGTCGAAGCTCTTGGGCAGGCGCTTGGCCGCGTTTCGCCCAATGGACCGTGCCCAGCCGAGGTGCCGCTCGAATAAGGCCAACCGTGCGCGTCGTTTGGGGCCGGGGATCATTACCGCAGCCTCCGAATCTCGAGCGGACCCCAGTGGAAGTAGTCGAACACCGAGCCAATCCTCCAGGACTTCGGTGAGCGATCCGGCCAGCGCCCCCAGTGGGGAAGCCATGCCCAGCACCAGCCGAAAGTAATCTCCGGTAGCCACAGGATGAACTGCCACTGCCCAATCCGCATCAGCCCTCCTCTTGCCTCCAGCGCCACGACTTGCATTCGCGGCACTGGCAGACCGTCCTGTGCTGCGCGGTCTCGATGCACCACTGGAAGCAGCACTCATACCAGGGTTTCGAGTCGAGGCACGGCCCTTCGCACCACGGGCACCAGCGCCGGACGGCAAAGCGGAACAGGTAGCGCATTACCATCCTGCCCCAGTGGACGCGCGGGAAGAAAGGCCGCCTCACTCGACCTCCGCGCACCCCGACGCCGCCTCGGGAACGAAGCCCGCGTCCAGCACCTTGGCCGTCATCTCCTCAGCCTGGCTGCGCCAATCCCCCTCCTCGGGTGGTGCCACGGTCTGCACCAAGGCCCACCGCCCCTTGTCATCGCGGAGCACCTTCCCAATGCTCGCCGCGTACCGCAGCGTAGACAGCACTTGGGCGCGGGTGTAGACGGGCAGCTCGAACCTGACGCCGCCACACTCGAAGATCCCCGTGCCGACTAGAGCCGACACCTGCGCCACAATCTCGTTGACCGGGCACGGCCCCTGCTTCAACACTGTCAGCACCGCCTTCAGCACGCCCGTCGTTCGACGGCGCTTCCTCTTCCGTGCCGGCCCCGGCCAGAAGTATATCTTCGCCTGCTCCGCAAGCCACCGTGCAGCAGCCGCGAATCTGTTGGTCATCTTCATTCCTTTCAATCTAACCACCACAGCACCGCAAGAAACACAAGAAGCAGGATGCCCCCCAGTACAACTACGGTCATGGCGTCGCTCACCCGGCCTCCTCCGCTTCCCTGCGCTCCAGGGCCTTTCGGATCTCGGCCTCCAGTTGCTCTTTCCCGCCCTCGACCAACACGGGCACAATCGGTGCGCTGGCGTTCCCTGATCGCAGGTAGACGAGGCAGTATTCTCGACCAAGTTCCGATTTGGATGATTCCACGCGGACAACATCTGCCGGATCAAGCAAAATCGAGAAGCCCATCATGCTTTGCCCTCCTCTCCGTCTAACACCACCGCCGGAGGGGGCGGGAACTCTCGCTTGCCCAAGTACTCCGCAAGCCTGATGACAGTCTCAACATCCGGCTTCTCCAGCCGCTTACAGGCTGACAACAGCCGCACCTCCTGAAAGCGGCGGCCATCGGGGTCCACCAAGGCCAAGGCCTTCTCCACGTCTTCCAGTGTCAGGTTGGAGCCTTCTGCCGCCCGCGTGAAGACGCGCTCCAGCGGCTCCAGGAGATCCTGGTAGTCGTCGATCATCCCGCCCCCTCCGCGTCCCTGATCCACCGCGCCAGCCGCTCACACACCTCGCTGTTCTCCGCCAACTTCGCCCGCGCCCCGCGCACGTGGTCCGGAGTCGGCGGGTGCATCTTCCCCGGCGCGCCAGTCACCGGCCGGCCCGTCTCGTCGTAGGCCACCGCGTAGAGGCTCGTCAGGATCAGTAATCCCTCCAC
>VGYV01000705.1 GCA_016872855.1 Planctomycetota bacterium | reverse complement strand
GAACTACTGGCGCCGCACCTGCCCCGAAGCCTACGGCCGCATCGGCTTCCGCACCAACCACTACGGCTGGCAGTCCCTCGCCGACCGCCTCTTCGCCGCGGCGGCCAAGGTGGCCCGCAAGCTGGGGCAGCCCTAGAATGAGCGCGATGCCGACAACGCGGGCGGCACTGGCCATCGCTCTCGCCATGACGGGGGCGAGCCACGCTCTCATAAACCCACGGTTCACGCCAATCCACCTCGCTGAGCAGTCGAGGCAGATTCTCGTCCTGAAGTTGGCGCCGCCCGATGGGCAAGGCCGCGTAGCTGCGGAGGTAGTGCGGGCCGTCAAGGGCGAAGCCGGGAGCAAGAGGCTCGTGCTCGATCTTGCCTCTGCGGCCAAGAAGGAGCAGGCCGCCGCCATCAAGGAGGCCATAGCGCGGCTCGGCGAGGGGCCGGCGCTCCTCTTCGTGGGGCAGGACGAGGAGAAGGAGGACGCGGCGTTCCTGCACCTGAGCGGGCGGTGGCTGCGGCTGGACGCAGGGAAGGCGGCCGGCGCCTGGGAGTTGAGGGCGCTCGACACTGGCATGGAGGGCACCTGGGCCGGCGGCACGGACATGCTTCTGGGCGCGGTGGAGTACATTCTGAAGAACCCCGACGAGGCGACGGTGCCCGTGGCTGTGGGCTTCAAGTGGGCCACCCGCGCGAAGGGGGGCCAGATCGAGGGGCAGGTGTCGGAGTTCCAGGCCGTTGACATTGCCGGGGACGGGCGGCTCGCGCTCTTCATTGCCTCGGACAAGGGTGACCGCATCCTGCTGTTCGACCCCAAGAGCCGCGTTGCGGCCGACATCACTGCCGTGCGCCGGCTGGCCAGCAAGTCGCACGCGGCTGCCTGGGGAGATGTGGACGGCGATGGGCGCCTCGACCTTCTGTCGTGGGACGGTCAGGCGCTCCGTCTCTGGGTGCAGGCAAAGGACGGGGCCTTCGCCGGCGCGCCGCAGCAGATTCCCGTGGGGCTCAGGGGTGCCTGCCGTGGGATCTCGCTCCTCGACGTAGGCACCAAAGGCCGCCCCGGCATCCTGGTCAGCGGGGAGGGAGGCCCCATCCTTCTCCGCCCCGACGCCCAAGGCGGTTTCCGGCAGGAGGCGCTCGCGGCCCCGGCGGAAGGCTTCGCGTCGGCAGCCGCATGCCTTGTGGCCGACCTCGATGGGGACGTGCAGTGCGACATCCTCCTGCCTGACGCATCGGGAAGCCTGTTTTTCAAGGGCGAAGGCCCGGGGCGGTTTGCGAAACCCGTCCCATGCCCGGTAGCATTGGGGAAGGGACGCTCTGGGGCCTTCGTGGGCGATTTCGACCACGACGGGCGGCTCGACGTGTGGGCCTTCGCCGAGGACCGCTGCCGCCTATGGCGCAATCGCGTCGGACTGAGCTTCGAGGAGGTGATGAGCATCTCCGGGGAGACCGCTTACTACGCAATGCCCGGGGCGCTCTGCGGCCTGACGTGCGACATCAACAACGACGGCCGCCAGGACACGTTCATGGCCTATCCCGATCGCCCGCCGCTCATCTTCTTCAACCGGGGCTTCCGAAGCTTCGGCAAGGCGCTCGAGCTGACGCGTGAGGACGTGATTCCCGAGACCACCGAGGGGCAACAGGCAGGCACGGTGGCCGACCTCAATGGCGACGGGGCGCAGGACATGGCGATTGTCCTCAAGAGCGGCGCCTTGTGGGTCTTCTGGCGAGAAGTCTTCGAGGGCGAGCCGGCGCTCGCGCTCCGCGCCGCTCTGCCCCTCGGGGGCGAATCTGCTGGTCCCCTTACCGTGACCGGCTGGATCGAGACCCGCTGCCTGGGGGCATGGAACGTCCAGGCCGGCTCCGCCGAAGCTCTTTTCGGGAGGACCCAGGCGGGCGAGGTGACGCTCCGATGGCAGTTCCCCGGCGTCAAGGAGCAGAAAAGGGCCATTGCCGTCGAGCATAAGGCCCTGCGGTTTCTGCTGGAGTCTGCGAAATAGGAGATAGCAGGAGCGATGCACGCGATTCTGGTCGGCCTCTGGTTGACGGCGTTGGGCGCGGCTGCCCCGGGGGAGGCCACCGGGCAGCGGGTGCTCGACGAGGGCAGCTACTGGCGCGCCTTCTTCATGTGGAAGACGCCTCTCGTCAGAAAGGGAGATGAGCTGAAAGAGGGGCCGAACGACGGCTATGGGCCGGGCTTCGTGGTTCACACCGAGGCCCCGCCCCCAGGCTGGCGGGACGTGGGCTTCGCCGACTCGTCGTGGCTCCGCTGGCGGCTCGACCGCGGGCGGCGCCGCGAGACCGACTACGGGTTCAAGGTGTTCGGCGCCCACGGCCCGGCGCTGTGCCTGCTGGCCCTCCGAGGCAAGTTCCGGGTGGATGACCCCGCGAGTGTGCGCGGCCTCAAGCTCTCCCTGACCTACCGCGGCGGCGCCGTGGTGTACGTGAACGGCAAGGAGGTGGCCCGAGGCCATCTGCCGAAGGGCGAGCTGGCGCCGGACGCTTTTGCCGAGGACTATCCCCCCGAGGCGTTCCAGAGGCCCGACGGCCAGTGCATCCGCGCTGAGTTCGGCGACCCGAAGAAGTGCCAGGGCCGCGTGGAAGGGCGCATCCGCAAGATCGAGCACGTGGAAATCCCCGCCTCTGCCTTGCGCAAGGGCGTGAACGTCCTCGCCATCGAGCTGCACCGAGCCCCCTACTTCGGCAACGGGCTTGAGAAAGAGAACATGAACCACGAGTCGGTCTGGAGCACCTGCGGGCTGGCGGGGCTGGAGCTTCGGGCCGACGCGGGCGTCGAGGCTAACGTTGCGCGCCCAAGGGGCGTCCAGGTCTGGAACTCCAGCGTCATGTGCCGCCTCACGCCCACTGAGTACGGCGAGCCCAATGAGCCATTGGGGCCGATCGTCACCCCGGCGGCGAGGAACGGGACCTTTACGGGAAAGGTGGTTGTGGCCTCCGACGGCCCGCTTCGCGGCGTGAAGGCCGCCGCATCCGACCTTGTGGCGAAGGACGGCAACGCGAAGCTGCCCGCAGCTGCGGCTCAGGTGCTCTACACGACCCGGTGCGACTACATCCTCAACCGCTATCGAGCCCCGCTGGGCTTCTGGGACGCGCTGTCGGACGCCCCGCCGGCAGAGGTGTTGTCCGAGAAGGGCAAGGAGGGCGGCCTGGGCGCGCTTCTGCCTATCTGGCTGAAGGTCAAGGTGCCAGCGGACGCCGCGCCAGGCGACTACGAGGGGAAGCTGACGCTGACCATCGAGGGCGAGAAGCCCATCGGCGTCCCCGTGCTCCTCCGCGTCGCCAACTGGGCGCTGCCCGACACCCGCGACCTCGCCGCTCACATGGCGCTCATACAGTCCACGGACACCCTGGCCATCCACTACAAGGTCCCAGCCTGGTCCGAGGAACACTGGCGGCTGATCGAGAAGGCCATCGCGCTCCTCGGCGAGCTGGGCAACAAGTACGTCTTCCTCCCAATGATCTGCCGCACGAACTTCGGCAACGAGCACAGCATCGTGCGCTGGGTGAAGGATGGGGATGGCTACAAGCCCGACTTCACCCTGTTCGACCGCTATCTGGACCTCGTGCAGAAGCACATGAAGCCAGACGTGGTGTGCCTCTACGTGTGGGACCGCTACACTGGCGAGTTCCACTGGGCGGGCGTCGGGGAGAAGAAGGGGAAGGCGCCCCTCGTCACCCGCTTCGACCCCGCCACGGGCACGTCGCAGGACATGGAGACGCCCGCGCTTGGCACGCCCGAGGCCAAGGCATTCTGGGAGGCTGCCTTCCGCGAGCTGCGCGCCCGGCTCGACAAGCGCGGCCTGCTCGGTGCCGCGATGATGGGCATGAACGGCGACGCCTATCGCCCAACGGATGCAATGGCCAGGATGTTCCAGGAGTTGATGCCTGGCGCCAAGTGGATCTCGAACTCCCATTCGGACGCGCGCGGCAGCAAGATGGCGGGAATCCCCGTGGGCTACAACACGGCGGTCTACGTCAACCTCTTCCTGCCGCCGAACGCGTTGCCGTGGGACGCGACCCGCAAGATCGGCTGGCGGCTTGAGGCGAAGACCGATCTCTTCACCCGTTCGGGCGGTCCGGCCACCAAGCAGCCGCTCTACCACACCCAACACCTTGGCGTCTACCGCCTGACGGTGGAAGCGGCCATGCTGGCGAACTACAGCGGCCTGGGACGCGCGGGTTTCGACTTCTGGCCTGTGCTCGGCAAGGACAGCATTCGCGGCGGCGTCAAGCACTCCGCCACCGTGGCCGCACGCTACCCGCCCTGCTGGGACCAGCTCAACATAGACCGGGC
>VGYV01000704.1 GCA_016872855.1 Planctomycetota bacterium | reverse complement strand
CGCGAACCTGTAGGCGGGGCGTCTCTGCCCCGCGAGACCGTTGTGGGCGGGGCGTCCCTGCCCCGCGAACTCTTCGCCAAGCACTTCAAGCCCGAAGAACTCGCCGCGCTGGCACAGGCCGCGAAGGACCTCGACGCCGTCCTCGCCAAGGCCGAAGAGCCCTCGAAGAAGCACGACGAAGCCGTCGCCGCCCGCGCCAAGTTCAACGCCCCAATTGACGCCGCGAAGAAGAAGGTGGACGAGGCGAAGAAGGCCATCGAGAAAGAGGCGTCCGACGCGAATAAGAAGGCCCTTGCCGACGCCGAGGCCGAACTCAAGGGCCTCCAGGCCAAGCAGAAGCAGGCCGATGGCGAGGTCCAGGCCGCCAAGAAGGTCCTCGACGCCGCCCTTCAGCCCACCGCAGCCATCCTCACGGGCGGCCGGTCCGGCCTCGGCGGCTCCGTCAAAGCCCGCCTCGAAGCCGCCCTCAACGCCATCAAGGACGACGCGACGCTCTACGCCGCCCACGCCACGGCCATCAACGCCCTGGCCGACGCTCTCAAGGACGCGGCGGCGAAGAAGGCGTTCCTCGCCGCCCGCGACGAGGCCGTGAAGCTCGGCATCCTGAAGCCCGGTGGCGCAGGCATCTTGCCTGCGGGCCGCCTCACACGCTTCGAGCGCTCGAAGCTCGAATGGCTCAACACCGCCGCCCTCCAACACGTCCTGTGCCCCGGCACCCTCAACCTCCGCTACAGCCGCAACTTCGTCAACAACCACCTGGCCACGCCCAAGAGCTGGCGCGACGTCTACCGCTACGACGCCCAGGGCCGCCTCCTCGGCTGGACCCGCCACGATGGCGGGGAGCAGAAGGAGTTCACCGCCGACGGCGCACTCGTCCTGAGGCGCGACGACCAGGGCCGTCCCCTCGAGGCCCGCACCGTCGCCTACGTGTCCCAGGGCAACCCCGGCCGCCGCGTCCTCACGCACAAGCCCGGTGACACCATCCGCCACTACGCCTACGAGAATGCCCAGGACCGCCTCGGCCGCATCGCCAAGACCGAAAAGGCCCCGCAGTGAGCAGACCCAGCCCCTTCGCCTCTCGCCGCCACGCGGATCGTGAACAGGAGGTGGGCAATGGCCAAGCGAGCCAGAAAGCACGAAAGGGGGACGCCCCCGAAGGCCGCGCCGACGGCCAAGTGGCGAGTATGGTTGCGCCGTGGGCTCGCGGCCTTGCTCGGGCTTAGCGGCAGCGGCCTGGCTGCCCTGAGTTGCTACAACATCTACGCGTACTGGGTGTTCGCAAGGCCGTTCGCAGACCTGGGCGGCCGGATGAAGGTTGAGCTGGGGCCGCTGTTCTACTACGGATCGGCGGACGTGGGGTTGTGGCTCGCCCTTGTCCTGATGGGTTGCCTGCTCCTCTGCTCGACAGCGATGGTCGTGGCAGCAGTGAAGCTCTTCCGAATGCGCGAACTCGCGTTCGTCCGCCTCCGCTGGTGCCTGGGAGTCTTCGTTGCCGGGTTGCTGATCGCCGGAGTGCTTGTGGCGGCGACGTTCCACTGGTCGCTGAAGGGGCATGCCGCTGCCTATGTCATCGTGGCAGGCGACCCATCGGGGCCCAGGCCGGCGCCGGCCGCGGAATCCGATTCCTGGGGCTATACCACGAGCGGCAAGGGCTGGAAGTTCACCGCGTTCTCGATGGACCAGTTGGCGGAGTTCCTGAGCAGCAACCTGCGGGTTCGCGTAAGGAACGGAACGGGCCTCCAGGGCCTGTATAGCTTCGAAATTGAGTGCTCGACAGGAGATTTTGACACGACAGGCATGGGACTGCGCAAACTCGGAATCCAGCTCATTCCTGAGGCCCGGATGTGATGGCCCGAGCGGTGTTGGGTGACCGGTATTCCACGCCACGAGGCGAAGCCCCATGACACACCGTGAACGGGTCGAGGCGGCGCTGCGGCACGAGGAGCCGGACCGCACGCCGTTCTTCGAATACGTGCTCCTTTCGCCCCTGGCCGACCAGTTTCTCGGCCGCCGCTACGCGGGCGATCCGGCCAATTGGGCGCCGTGCGTCGAGGCGCTCGGCTGGGAGGGCACCGTGCGGCAGAATGCGCTGGACCGCCTTGATCTCGCCGCGCTCCTCGGCCACGACATGCTCTATGCGGCGCCCAATCCCATGCCGCCAAGAGAGGAACCGCCTAAAGGCCGAACTACAAACGAAGACGGACCCGAAGACCCTGTGGAGCGGGTGCGGCTGCGGAATGGGCGGGCCGCAGCCGTGGCCAAGCCGGCTCCCCACGACGATTCGCTACGGGTCTATGTGGAACTGAAGGAGGAGATGCGGCGGCGGGGCATGGACCTGCCCATCCTCGCCCCGGCCTACGCCCACGGGGTGTGGACCGATGTTGACCTGATGCAGACGATGGTGCTCGCCCCCGAGGTGGCCCACGAGCACTTCGCCCAGGCCACCCGCCGCTCGCTGGCCGCCATCGAGAAATACACTGCGCTGGGCATTGACCAGATCGGCGTCGGTGGCGACTTCGCGGGCAACCGCCCCCTCATCTCGCCCGACGCCTATCGCACCTTCATCGTCCCCGAGGTCCGCAAGGTCGCACGCCGCGTCCACGCCGCCGGCCTGTGGGCCGTGAACGCGAGCGACGGCAATCTCTGGTCGGTGATGGACGACTTCCTGTTCGGCTGCGAGGTGGACGGCTATCTGGAGATTGACCTGCACGCCGGCATGGACCTGCGGCGGCTGAAGACGGGTTACGGCCGCCGCATCGCCTTCTTCGGCAACCTCGATTGCGGCAACATCCTCAGCTTCGGCTCGGTCGGGGACGTCCGCCGCCACGTCCTCGACTGCCTGGAGGCAGGCGCTGGCCGCGGCGGCCACATCCTGTGCGCCAGCAACGCCATCACCGCCAGCGTGCCGATGGCCAACTACCTCGCCCTCCTCGCCGCCTATCGCGAGTTCTGCGGAGGCACATCGGGAGGAACGCCGCTCTCTTCCGCTCGGTCGTGATCTGGACTGCCCGGCTTGTTCGGCGATTCTCGGCCTTCCGGCTCAGTGTCGCCCAGTGTTGCGCAGTGTCGCTCAATCTGGCTCGCTCGCCGTTCGGCGATTCTCGGCCTTCCGGCTCAGTGTCGCCCAGAGTCGCTCAGAGTCGCTCACTCGCGCGCCAACCACCGTGGGGGGAGGAGGGGGAGGGGGGAGCGCCCCGCCTGCCCCGTCGGCTGGTGCCCGGCGCGCGCTCTCTCCCCCCAGTACAACGAGTCTGCCCGCCCATCATGAGCGGGTAGAAATCCGCGAGAATCGTAAAAAAACGCAAACCCTTGTACGCCCGCCGCTTACGCTGACGGGCTCGTGACACGAATGGCGTGAAGACAAGGGGATCGCTGGTGGAGAGCGGCCAGCCCCGACGGGGCGGCACGACAGCGCGCCCCTTGCGCCCCGTCGGGGCTACGCCTCTGGCATCCCCTTTCCGGCGGCTTGCGCCGCCGGCTACACCCTATCGCTCCTTCGGAGCTGTGACGAAAAAGACTCCCGGAGTCTTTTTTCCTCTTGTGGTCGGAAAAAGACTCCGGGAGTCATTTGCAGAAGTGGAACTCATTGCCGGAGCGTAGCTTATGACGACTTGATCAACCTTGAGAGAGAGGAAATGATCAAGTATGGTGGGAAAGGCCGTGGAGCCGCCCGGATCGCCAAAGCGCCATACTTGGTCACCCCGGGAGATGATCAAGTATGGGGGCCGGGCGTCTGGTTTTCCAGACTCATCGGCCGCGGCTACGCCCGCCTCTTTCGGCAGGCGACGAGGATGGCGGGGGTGTGGCGGCGGAAGAGGCGGGTGGTGACGTGGAAGTAGCCGAGGAGCGGGAAGAGGTAGCGGACCGCGCCCAGCCACTCGACGACCTGGAAGTGGGCGGCAGCCCAGTCGAGCCAACGGCGGCGGGGCCACTTGTGGACGTGGGTGGGGTCGCGGTCGAGGGCTCGGATGATGGGGCCGCTCAGGCCGTCGTAGACGGGGACGACGAAGAGGAAGGCGCCGCCGGGCGCGAGCTGTTCGTTCACCGAGGCGGCGACGGCATCGAGATCGACCACATGTTCCAGCACGTCGAAGGCGGTGACAACGCCGAAAGGGCCTGGGAAGACGGCGCGGTCGGTGGCGCTGGCGACCTTGAAGGCGCCGCGCGGGTGGCGCCGGACGGCCTGGGCGATGGCGAACTCGCTCACGTCGGAGCCGCAGATTTCCCACGAGGGGTCGAGCGTGGCCAGGAAGTCTCCGAAGCCGCAGCCGAGGTCGTGGATGCGGCGGGGGAGGCCGGGGGCCAGGTGGCG
>VGYV01000703.1 GCA_016872855.1 Planctomycetota bacterium | reverse complement strand
CGGCGGCGCCCTCACTGGGGACAAGACTGCCTAAAGGCAGGACTCCGAACCGGGAGCGCGGCTCGTTTGGAGTCCCGCCTTCAGGCGGTCTTCGCCCCAATGAGCCGAATCGCTGAAAGCTATTTAGTGGACTGGCGAGGAATGGGTGCGTTAGGGATGAACTTGCCCTCAATGATCCTGCTGAGGAGCGACAGCAGGCGCAGGCGGTCGCGACGAGGGGAGATTCGCCTCTGTCCTTTCACTCTACGCTTGCGCGCGGGGATAGGTGCGCCTATAATGGCAGCGGACAGGAGGGGGCCGTGGGTGGGGATAGCCCGCGGGCTGCACGGCGGGGACAAGGAGAGAGCTTCCATGGCGAACAAGGGGGTTGTCAGGCCCGTGCGAATGGCGCCCACGGATGAGGGGACGCTGGTGATCCGCGAGACGGTGCTTGCGGAGATCGCGTATCTCGAGGCAACGAACACGCCCGGCGTCGTGGCCCCCCACGAGGGATTGTTGCGGCGCCTGCTGCGCCGGCAGAGGCCCCTGGGCGTGCTCGTTGAGGCATCGGCCGACGAAGTGGCGTTCCACCTCACGGTGGGCATGCGCGAGGGGGTCCGCATCCCTGAGGCGGCTAACAGCTTGCGCCGCCGCATCGCCGACGCTGTGGGCGCGAAGACCGGCTACGGTGTGCGCGCCGTGAACGTGCTGGTGGACCACATTGTGTTCGGAGACGGGGACTGACCGGGCGCAGGACCGCGGCGGAGCAGTGGCACGACGTGAGTTGGGAGGGGATGGTTGGATGTGTGGATGAATGGATGATTGCCTGACACCCATCCACCCATCCATTCATCCCTCGTGTGCATGCTTGCGCACACGGGACGAAGCGAGGCTCTGAGGCGGCACCGGGCCGTGACCGCAGGGGGTGTGCGATGTCCGACGATGGAGAGCGCGCGACGTCGGCCGTGATCTGGCAGGAACTCGGCACGCTGGAGGTGGCGGACCAGGTGTTCCGCGACCTGGCGCTCAGGGCGTCGCAGGACGTGCCCGGGGTGGCGAGCGTGGGGCGCGCGCGGGGCCTGTTCCGGCGCCGCTGGGCGGCCGAGGGGGTGCAGGTCGAGCGCGGAGGGGGCGAGGTCGCCTTCTCCATCCACCTCTCGGTCCGCTACGAGGTGTGCATTCCGGACATGGTGGACGAGTTGCGCAAGCGCCTGACCGAGGTGGTCGAGGCCACCACGGGCCACAAGGTGCGGACCATCAACGTCACGGTCGAGCACATCCTGCCGCCCGAGGCCGGCGAGGCACGCCCGAAGCCTTCGGGGGGGCCGCCGGCGCTGCCCAAGGCGCCCGAGGGCACCGAGACGGACTAAATGGCTTTGAGCGATTCGGCGGCGCCCTCAGAGGGGACAGGACTGCCTAAAGGCAGGACTCCGAACCAGGAGGGCGGCTCGTTGGGAGTCCTGCCTTCAGGCAGTCTTCGGCCCAATGAGCCGAATCGCTGAAAGCTCTCTAGGCTCCGTTGGGGATTCTCGTAGCGGGACGCTCGCGGCTACATCTGGACGGCTCTTCGGGATGATCGTTCTCGCCATCGAGACATCGAGCCGGCTGGGGAGCGTGGCCCTGTGGCGCGACGGGGAGACGCTTGGGGAGCGGACTCTCGCGCAGGGGGAGGACCACGGCTCGCTGCTGTTCGTGGAATTGCGGCGCCTTCACGCCGACGTGGGCATCGAGCCGGCCGCGGTGGGCCTGATCGCCGTGAGCCAGGGGCCGGGGTCATACACCGGCCTGCGCATCGGCATCGCGGCGGCGCGGACGGCGGCCTACGCGCTGGGCAAGCCCCTGCTCGGGGTGCCGAGCCTGGACGTGTTGGCCGCGAACGCGCCTGCCGACGCCATCCACGTGGCCACGGTGCTGGATGCGAAGCGGGGCGAGGTGTACGCCTGCCTCTATGCGCGGCGTGGGACTGGCTCGATTTCGGATTCCAATCCGCAATCTGCAATCGGCAATCCGCAATGGGTGCGGCAGATGCCGTACCGCGTCGTCCGCCCCGAGGCGCTGGAGCTGCCGGGGCCTTGCGTGGTGCTGGGCGACGGGACGGAGCGCTGTCCGGCGGCGTTCGCCCGGCCCGGCGTCGTTGTGGCGGAGAGGGGCGCCTGGCGTCCCCGCGCGGCGGCAGTGGCGCAGCTCGCGGCCGAGCGCTACAATGCGGGCGAGCGGCAGGAACTCCACGCACTCGCGCCTCTCTATCTGCGGCGGCCCGAGGCCGAGGACGTGTGGGAGCGGAGACATGGCCGGTCCGACAAGTGAGCCTGCGCAAGGCGGCGCGCGCCGCACGTGGCTCTGGCTGGGCGTTTGCCTGGCCGTGGGGCTGGCGGCGCGCCTGGCGGCCGTCGCCATCCCGCACGTGGCAGGTGGGCTGACGGTCTCGGGCTGGCCGGTGTCGCGCTGGGTGGAGCAGCCGCTGTTCCCGGACTCGCTCGAGTACACGGGGATGGCGAGCAACATCCGCCAGGGCTATGGCTTCCGCACCCCCAATGGTTGCCTGATCGGCAGGATGCCCGGCTACCCCGTGCTCCTGGCCGCCTTGCAGGCGGTGTTCGGGGAGAGCCTGGTCGTGCCGCGGGTGGCCGATGCCCTCCTGGGCACCGCGTTGATCGCGCTGGTGTTCCTTCTCGCGCGCGAGGTCTATGGGCCGCGCGAGGGCGTGGTGGCGGCGGCCATCACTGGCATCTACCCTTTCCTTGTGGCGCAGGCGCTCCTCGTGCTCTCGGAGACGCTCTTCGCAGTGTTCCTTGTCGCCGGCTGCTGGCTCCTGGCGAAGGCGTACGGAGACGCGAATGTGAAGTGGGCCGCGCTGGGGGGCTTGGTCTTCGCCCTGGCCACGCTCACGCGTGGCTCGTTCCTGGCGGTGCCGCTTCTGGCCGCGGTGGCCTGGGTGGCGGCGCGGCGCCTGGAGCGGTGGGCGGTGCTGGGCGCGCTGGCAATGGTTGGGGTGTTTGCGGCCGCAATGGCGCCTTGGGTGGCGCGGAACTGGCAGGCGAGCGGCGGCCACCTCGTGCTCACCACTCTCCAGGTGGGGCCGTCGCTCTACGAGGGGCTGAACCCGCGGGCGGACGGCGGGCCGATGATGGACACGCTTCGCGGGGAGCTGGACGGGCCTGCCGTGGCTGGGCTGAGCGAGTACGAGCGCGACCAGCACTGGCGGCGCGAGGCATTCCGGTTCGCCCAGGAGAACCCTGGCCGCACGCTGGCGCTGGCTGCGATCAAGCTGGGCCGCTTCTGGAACGTGGTGCCGAACCTCGAGCAGTTCCGCGGTCCGCTGGCCTGCGCGGCCGTGGGGGTTCCGTATGCAGTTGTGATGCTCCTGGCCATCGCGGGCCTCGTGCGGCCAGGGCGGCGCGCAGAGGCCGCCTTGATTCTCCTCCTGCCGGTGGTGTATTATTGCCTGGTGCACATGGTCTTCGTGGGCTCGGTGCGCTACCGCGAGGCCCTGATGCCCCTTCTGATCGTGGTGGCCGGCCGCGGGGCCACAACACTCTGGGATTGGGTGCGGCGTGGACGAGGCAGAGCTGACGGTGATCGTGCCGGTGTACAACGAGGAGGCGACGGTGACGCGCCTCCTGGAGCGTGTGCTGGCGGCGCCTCCGGCAGCGAAGCAAGTGGTGGTGGTGGATGACGGGTCGCGGGACGGCTCGCGCGCGGCGCTCGAGCGCTTCGCGCAGAGGCACCCCGAGGTGGAATTGGCCTTCCACGAGGTGAACCAGGGGAAAGGGGCGGCCATCCACACGGGCATCGCCCACGCGCGCGGGGCCTACACGATCATCCAGGACGCCGACCTGGAGTACGACCCCCGCGACTTCGCGAAGCTGCTGGCCGTGGCCAGGGAGCGGGGCGCGCGCGTGGTCTACGGCTCGCGCATCCTGGGCGGCCAGCCCTTCTCCTATCGCAGCTTCTACTGGGGCGGGCGGCTGGTGAGCCTGGTGGCCAGCCTGCTCTACTGGCGGCGGATCACGGACGAGCCGACCTGTTACAAGCTGTTTGACACGGCGCTGCTGAAGAGCCTGCCGCTGCGCGAGAAGCGGTTCGGCTTCTGCCCCGAGGCCACGGCGCTCGTGTGCCGGCGCGGCGAGCGCATCGTCGAGGTGCCCATCCGCTACGCCCCCCGCTCGGTGAAGGAGGGGAAGAAGATTCGCTGGACCGATGGCCTCGAGGCCATCTGGATTCTCCTGAAGCACAGGTTCAAGAGGCGCGGATGATCCGCCGATACCACAGATACCGGGTCGTGCGGCGCTGGCGCGTGGCGCTGGCGCTCCTGGCGTGCGTGGCCTTCCACGTCGTCTTCCTCGCCCGGTTCCTCC
>VGYV01000702.1 GCA_016872855.1 Planctomycetota bacterium | reverse complement strand
CCCCGGCTTCCGCGTCGGGTGGCGAGGCGGCGCGCAGCCGCCCACGGCCGCGAGCAGCGCGAGCCCGCCGATAGGCCCCAGCGTGCGAGCGATCTTCACTGCATCTCTCCCTCCTGGGTCGTGACTACTGACCTCTGCATAAGGAATGATAAGGCCATAGGGGTGGGGCAGGCATCTTGCCTGCCGAATCGCGCATTGCAGGCTGGAAGCCTGCACCACAACGAGCCCTTGGCTTATCATTCCTTGTGCAGAGGTCAATAGACTCCCGGGATGGGACCTCTCCGACCGTCTGAACAATGGGGCGGACGAGCAGGCGCCTAATCGCTCTCTCTGAGGACATCGCCGAGCAGGCTCTGGTGCAGGCGGAAGCCGGCCCTTGCACGCAACTCGTCAATGGCGGCACGAAGGGATGGAATCCGCTTCTCTCGCCACGCGCGGCGCAGAATGCCGATGACGCCAGTCACCTTCAGTCCTTGTGACTTGGCGACTCTGCGCGCGTCGCGCTCGTCAAGAAGCACCCGATCCGCGTTCACGTCGAAGGCAAGAGCGATCGCCTCCGCCTCGCCCCAATCGAGCTCGCGCCGAAGCGAGTTCACCAATGCCGGCTGCCGCACCTCCCGAGGCTGGAGCCATCCGTCTTGGATGGCCTTGCGAATCTCGGCATTCCCAGGCAGGTCCTCGTCGAGCCGCAGTTCCCCAACGACCGCTCGGGGCACGAGGATCTCAGCGAACTGCTCGCGCAGGAGGGTGAGCTGCCCGATGATGGCAAGGTTCATGACGACCGAGGTGTTAGCGACCGTTGGCATACGCTAGGTCGTCCTGAAGCTCTTCGCGCGTGTAGTGGCGGGGGATGCCGCGGGCGGCAAGGAGCTGTCCGAACTCGTACTTGCCGAGGCCGGCGAGCTCTCGGGCCTTGCCGAAGGCCAGGAGCCCGTGAGCGTAGAGGGCCGTCGCCAACTCGCAGAGGAGTTCCTTCGGCAAGCGATCCTCGGGCATGCGGATGGCTTGCGCGATAGACTCAGGTATCGTCAGGTTCACGTCCATCGCTCTTCCTCCTGAGAGGTACGCGACCCTCACAATCCGAAGTGTACGGCCCCCCGCCCGCGCTGTCAAGCTTCAATGGCGGCTTGACGGCCCGGCCGTCAATGGCTAAAGTGCAAGTGGGAGAGACCCTCTGACGGAAGGGGAACGCGATGAAGAGCGAATTGAGCCGTCGAGCGTTCCTGGGCAGGTCGGCGGTGGGGGCGATGGGGATTGGGATGGCGGCCGAGGCCATTGGGGCCGAGGGCGCGGCGCCGCCCGCCGACACGGTCTCGATGGGCTTCATTGGCGTCGGCGCGATGGGCACCGGTGACATGAATGCCTTCGCCGACCACAAGGATGTGCGGGTCTCGGCCATCTGCGACGTGAATGTGCCGCGCCGCGAGGCGACGGTGAAGCGCTTCGAGAAGACAGCCAAGGGCTATCACGACTTCCGAAGGCTGCTGGAGCAGAAGGACATTGACGCCGTCTGCATCGCCACGCCGCCCCACTGGCACGCGATCATGTGCGTCCACGCGGCCAAGGCGGGCAAGGACTTTTATGTCGAGAAGCCGATGACGCTCTACGTGGCCGAAAGCCAGGCCGTGGTGAAGGCCGCGAAGGAGAACAACCGCGTCACTCAGGTCGGCACGCAGATTCACGCGGGCGGCAACTACCGCCGCGTGGTCGAGATCGTCCGCGGCGGCGTCCTCGGCCCCGTCAACCTCATCCGCACGTTCAACGTGATGAACCAGACGCGGACGGGCGTGGGCAAGGCGCCCGCCAACGCCCCGGTGCCGCCGGGCCTTGACTGGGACATGTTCCTGGGGCCGCTGCCCCCGCGTCCCTTCAACCCGACGATCATCAGGGACGCCTACTGGCATTGCTCGTACATGGACATCAGCGGCGGCTGGCTGCCGGGGATGGCCCCGCACATCATGGACCTGCCCGTCTGGGCGCTCGAACTGCCGTTGCCCTCGCAGGTGAGCTGCGCCGGCGGCCGCTTCATCCTTGACGACGACGGCGACGCGCCCGAGGTCCAGGAGTGCCTCTTCCGCTATCCCACGTGCGTGATGACCTGGATGCACAACCTGGCGAACAGCTATGGCTTCGACTTCCAGGGCAAGGGCGGCATGGCCCGCCGCCTCGGCATCTACTTCCACGGCGAGAAGGCCACGCTCCACACCGACTACGGGACGCACAAGCTCGTGCCTGAGGCCGACCCGAATGCGACGCTCGAGCTGCCCAAGCCCTCGATCCCGCCATCGGTGGGCCACCACCGCGAGCTGCTCGACGCCATCAAGACCCGCCAGCAGCCGAGCTGCAACGTGGCATACCACCATCGCGTCAACGTCCCCTGCTGCCTCGCCAACCTCTCCTACAAGATTGGCCGCTCCATCCAGTTCGACCCCGTGAAGGAGGCCATCCTCGGCGATGAGGAGGCCGCCCGCACGGCGGTGCCGGCCTATCGCGAGCCGTGGACCCTCTGAGCGCTGGCTCCGGGTTCCGGAGCGACCCATAAGTCTCAGCCTCGGACACTCAGAGTTTCCGAGGCTGGTCGAGGAGGTTTGGAGGGGAAGACAAGTCCCCTCCAAGGGGTGACAGCGGAGCGACGCGAGCCGGCGGAGCGTCGCGGAGCACAAGAGGGGCGGAAGCCCCTATTGGAACTTCCCGAGGCTTTGCGAGCTAAGTTCGGCTCTCCATTCTGGTGAGGTTACGGGCGCCTCTCGAGCCCGACCCTCTCCCTGTCCTCTCCCGGCAGGGGGGAAGCGCCCTCTCCCTGCCTGGCTGACCCCCGGCTCTCGTAGCCCGCAGAGGCGGGCGAGCCACTCTCAGCCCAGAACCTACCCTGAACGAAGTCGAAGAGGGGCGACCGCAAGGGGCTCTGGGACGGGGCCGCCAGACTGGCGCCCCCCCAAAGGGAGCGACTCGGCCACTATGAGTCCCCCCTTTCGGGTGTTCGGGCGGGGGGGAGACCCACTGACGGTGTCCTCTGCGGCCGCTCTGGGCTAGAGCCGGAAGAGGGAGAATCGCCGATTATCGAGTCGTGAGGCCGGGGAACTAGGGAAGCGCCGAGGCGGAAGGCCGAGAATGGAGAAACGGCGGGAGCCGCGGGCTCTCCGTTGCGAAGCAGGGGCCTCGCAACGAGGCGCGGCCCGTCACGGTTTGCCCGCCAGGCGGGCGACGAGGAGGTCCTCGAACTTGCCGAGGTCCTTCCACGACATCGCGCAGTCCATTGCCTTGCCCTTGGGGTCCTCGCGGGTGAAGCCGTCGTCGGTGACGACGATGTTGAGCCGCTCCATGTTCAGAAGGTCGGTGGAGAAGGTGAGGTAGACAGCCACGGTGTCGAAGAGGACCGAACTGGCGTCTATCTTCTCGGGCTTGTTCGGGTTGTGGGCCTTCCACCAGATGCGGTAGTTCTCGATGACCGCCTTGGCGATGGGGTCGTCCGATTCGGCGACCTTGCGGTACTTGTCGCCCCGCAGGCGCACGATGCCGCAGGTGTCGAGCGGCGTGATGACCATCGGCCAGGCGGCAGTGAAGGCGGCCTGGCAGGCCTTGGCGTCCTGCTTCACGTTGTACTCGGGCTGAGGCTTTGGGCCGCCATTGTAGCCCTTGCGGATGCTGCCGTGCATGCCGACGAAGCGCGCCTTCTTCGCTATTTCGGGCTGCTTGGCGAGTGCAGCCTTGATGTTGGGCACCGGGCCGATGCAGATGAGGGTGAGCGGCTGGGGCGCGGTCATGATGGCCTCGACGAGCGCGGCCACGCCATCGTCATGCACCTTGCCGGGGTACTTAGCGAGATCGTAGTCGGCCACCCAGGGCCCCTGCGGCTTGCCGTGGCCCTTCTGCTTGATGCCGATGGCGACCTGCACGTCCGTGCGCTTCGCCACCTCGAGGAGCTTCGCCGCGATCTTCGCGCGGTACACCGTATCGCCCGTATCGGTGACGACCATCTTGAGGTCGAGTTCGGGGCACTTGAGGAGCAGTGCCAGCGCCCAGGTGTCGTCAATATCGCCTCCGATGTCCGTGTCCAGGATCACCGGTATCCTCCCCGCCGCCGGCCCCTCGGCGGCCGTGGCCGCGCACGCGATGCCCGCAACAAACAGCCCCAACGCCCCTGCAATGCCTTCCACAGTGAACATCCTGCCTCCTTCCTTGTTTCGGAGAGCCCGTCTGTGCAATGACCACTTGCACAAATGCCGGACCAGACCGACGACGGCTATCATGCCGCGGCAGAGGGCGGGTGTCAAGGCGATGGCGCAGCATCGAGCATGGCACCTGGTCCTCACCACCCCCGGCGGCAGGCAGTTCGTCCTG
>VGYV01000701.1 GCA_016872855.1 Planctomycetota bacterium | reverse complement strand
TGAGTGTCTTCACCCAGCAGTGCCTGGACCGCCGGATTCCGGACGTGCCCGCCTTGCGGTCCGAGGCGGAGCACTGGTACTCTGGTCGCAACGCGGACCAGAAATCGGTGGACTGGCAGTTCACGACCGAGACGGCCAGAATCAGACTCAAGCGGCTATACCCACAAATACAAATGACGTAAGGTACTAGTCTACCACTTCGACGAGGCGTGCCAAGCCGTCTTGGCTTCTGGCGAGACTGTGTCTGTTGAGGAACTCCAAGATCGCCTTCAAGAGAGGTACGGCGTTAGGTGCAGGCCAGAGACGATTGCGAACATGGTCAGGAAGCTCGGTGTTGAGCACGGGCTCACCCCTCTCCAGACATACTACAAACTCAACACAGAGTACTTCGAGCGAGTCGGGCGCCATTGCCCCAACAGGCCTCGTAGTTGGAAGAGGTATACGGACGCCGAGGATGAGCTTGACGGCGGGCCACCTACATCTGCCACGTCAGGTTGACCCCGCACATAACCGGCGGCCGCGCGCTGCCCAAGCATGTGCGTGGCGCAGCACCGCCTTCGGGCGCGGGGCGAGCGGTGATGCGCACGAGCGGCGACACGTCCTGCCGGTGTCGGCTTCCAGCCGCTGTGCGACTGCGGCAACCGGGCGCGCGGGGATCCGGCGTTCACCGATGACGCGCGGATTCGGGCAAGACTGGCACTTGGTGCGGGGACCTCCTCTACGCCATCGGTTGCCGTCCACGACCCCCTGCCGACCCAGGGCAAACGGTCAGCCAGTCTTTCGCTTATAAACCAGCGTCCCCATATACTCGAGCATGACCTACCTGCGCCTGACCCTGGAGCCGGTCCCGGCCGCCTCGCGCCTGGCCACGCTCGCGAAACTCCTGCCTCCCGGCCAGTGGGACCAACTCCGGCGGTCAGTGTACAGACAGGCCTCCTACAGATGCCAGGCCTGCGGCAGGCAGGATCGTCTGGAATGCCACGAGGTCTGGTGCTGCAATCCGCGCACCGGCTACCAGTGGCTCACGGGCTTCCAGGCCCTCTGCCGGCTATGCCACGAGGCAAAGCACGTCAGTTTCGTCCGCGACCCCTCCCGGCGCGCGGCACTCCTCCAGCACTTCACAGCCGTTAACCGCCTTGCGCCGGAGGAGGCCGACGGCTATCTGGCTGACGCGCTCCGCCGGCAACAGGAACTCGACCAGCGGCACTGGATCATAAGTTACGGCGACTACAATTTGAGGATGCCCGCGCTAGCGGACCTGCAGCAGCGGCAACGATACGCCGGGCTTTCGCGGCCACGCTACGGACGTTGAGGTAGCTCTGACTACAGTAACTGTCGCGCCCGCACACGCCGAATGCTGACAGCGCGCTCTCTCATGGTGCGCGGCAAACGCCCCGGTGCCGTCCGAGCAGCTGCTCCGTCCGCATCTTACGCTGGAACGTCTCGACGCGTTCGTCGATCAGGGCACAAAGCACCCTGATGTTGTCGAGATACTCCACCCAGTTCAGGTGCTTCTGGGCCATTTCGGCATTGTCCGCGATCGCCTGCCACAGTTCGATCGTCGACGCCTTCTCGAAGTCCTTCACGCTGATCCCTCCCCTGATGTTGAGGCGCCCCCTCCGAGGCCGCCCACGTTCTGGATGACATCCCTCGAACGGGGACCCAGCCTTGTCCGTTACCCGGGCGAGGTGCTGCCCGACAGAACCAACCCCCGGAAGGGGCGAACCTTTATGTCCGCGCCCGCGCGGTTACCAGGGCGACCCAGCCGGCCGTTACGGAGCGGACAATAATGGTTTGCGCTCTGCGCCCCGGCACCGAGCCCCGGTTCCCTCGGGAACCCCAAGGGAGGGGCCCTCTCATGCTTCAATCTAACTCGACAGACATCCCCAGTCGCACGTCGTCCCTCTCTCAAATGGTCGCATGTCGCAGGGGTCCCGCCTGTTCGCGACCCGTATCCTTCGCTCCGGCTCTCTTGTCAACCCCCGCTATCAGGCGGCCGCGTTCATCGGATCGGGCCCGCCGCGGTCCAGTGCCCTCGTCGCTTTCGCCGGAGGACGGGGCGGCGGCCTGGCCACCGCCTCCTCTGCCAGGCTCCAGGCGATGCCGAGCCTGATCTCCTCCAGCACTGCCCTGTCTTCCTGCGGGAGGAAATCCCTGCCGCCGTTGCTCACGCAGTTGTACAGGAGCAGGCTGAGCTCCTTGAAGACCTCGCCCGGCTCGACCGGCCGCAGGCCAGCGTCGGGCACCTGCAACTGCTCGATGACCGTCCCGCGGCCGTAGGTCATCGCGTGGGCCGCCCTGTTCGCGACGATGGCCGCCGCAAGGGCCTCCCGGATCGCCTCGTCCCGGCCCCAGAACAGCACCCGCGGCCTCAGGGCGAGGATGTCGGCGTAGAGCCGGCCGACCTCCTCCAGCGTGTACCTGCGCACGCTCACGCTATCACCTCCCCGGATTTTCGAGACGGGCAGGCCTCGCCTCCGGAACCAGAGCAAGGCGAGCGACCCTAGCGGCAGCGCACTGCTCGGGTGCGCGTCCCCGCGACGGGCCGCTCCCAGCCGCTGCCCGACGTACGGCTGTCCTGGTCTGCACTGCGGATTCTCTGCATAGGCAATCACCTCTGGCCGCCCAACGGCCGAGCGAGCCATCTGCGTTTCGCATTCGCGAGAATGGCCTGCGCCGGGCCTCGGCAAGGGGCGGCTGAGGCCGCGCCTCGGCCGCCGGTTGCTGCACCGTTAACCGGGCAGTTCCGCGAATGCCGGCCCCGCAGGGCCGGCCCGGAGGGCGAAAGGCAGAATGAGCGAGCTCGGACAACACAGAGGAGGTGATTGCCGCGCGGCGAGAATCCGGAGCCGGACCAGCGGGCCAGGGCAGCGGCGGATAAGGGACGACAGGCCTCCCGCCTCAACGCAGGTTAGCAGTGCTCAGTCGGGCTTGGTGATGTCGCCGGCACACGGAAGGCCCAATGGAACCTGCTTGAAGCAGTCATCCGCAAGGAACTCTCCACGGAAGCAACGTCAAGTACTCGAGGGGGATGCGCTGCCAGGGCTAGGCTTCGGCCCAACGTCTTGTTCATCAGGGGGTGCCGGACCGAACAGCGCGGCAGGGGAGGACTTGCTCGTGCCACCTTGTGTATTCGTCACCTCTCTACTCAGGCTTGCCACGCCGTTCGTGAATTCCTCTGGAACTCCAAGAGACTGGACAGCCAACGCCCTGATTAGGCCTGTCAAAGGCACAGCGTACTCAAATCGCCTAAGTAAACCTGCGGAGTCTCTTGCCGCACCGGCATATCCGAATAGCCGCAGCTCCATCGACAGCGGCAGAATCCTGGCCCTATGTCCATCACCAATGACTCGCTCAACAACCCGGGCAAAGGGCACAGCGTACGCAGGGGATCTCAGCAGATGATCAGCCTCCCAGTTAGGTGGGGGGGTGATGCCCTGCTCCTCCAGCGTGGACTTCGCTAGGTGGAGGGCGCTGTCCAACAACAACCGGGCCTGGCCGATGTCAATAGTTCCCGCCGTCAATCGCTCCCGAAGGTACTCCTCCCGTTCAGTGCGGGTCATGCTCAACGTGTCCGATGCAGCAAATAGGATATATTGCGACAGCCTCACTAGCAGCGCTCCGACAGCGTAACCCATTAGAGTGTGTTCCTCGGCCCTGAGTGCCATCTTCCCGGAGAATCCACGCGACGCGCCGAGGAGGCCCAAGAGGGCATTCAGCCGGCCGTACGAAAGGGCAAGTGCAGAGGCTTCTCTCCAAACGTCCGCCGCAGCACGCAACCATGTAATAAACTCACCCCTGTCTGTACTTCTCAACGCCTTTTCGATTCCTTTCTCGACAGCATCATGGAATATGAGATTGGTCCTGCCGGGCCAAAAGGAATCCCCTATCCCCAGTGCTTCCTCGAGAGCAAGGAGTCCTGCACCTTGCAGGACCTCTACTCCGTGGGCCCGCGCGAAGGCCGCGCTGTCTGCGTCGCACACATCAACGACCAAGTAGCCAAACTCTGCCCCCACAACATTCATGACGCCGCGAACCCAAACGACACGATCAAGCGTGGAGACGTTCTTGCCTCCCTTGCATTCCGCGTATATCTTCCTGTGGTGAAAGTTTATGTTGTAATCATGCGCGACCACATCAATGTCTGTAACCAACCTGGACGAGGCCCTACGGGTACGAACGAAGAGGCCGCGTTCTGCGAAGGCCCCCTGACACATGAAGAGCCTCTGAATCCGGGCCTCCAATTCTCTCCCTTTTCGAGACTGTAGCACCATTACCGGGAACATGCTATCCGGCCCTCGCAAGATGAAGCATGTGAGTCGTTTGGAGCCGGCCTTCGGCCTGGGCGTCGCGGAGCATGTCGGCG
>VGYV01000700.1 GCA_016872855.1 Planctomycetota bacterium | reverse complement strand
ACGGCATTGGTCCCCGTGAGGCGCTTCGCCTCGAGGGAGACCTCGTAGTTGATGTTCGGGAAGCGCTCTCGCCAGGCAATACCGGTCGCCGGCCCGCCTGTCGCCAAGGTGATCTGCCCATTCTCGACGCTCGCGGCCCCGCCTATGCCTGTCGCTCCGGGGTTCTTGGCATCCTGGAGCGGAAAGCGGGTCACAGGGGTCCATGCCCGGAGGGTCTTCCCGTCGAACATCTCGGTCCACTCGGCCAGTGCGTCCTCTACGCGCACCCGCAGCGCGCCGACGTCAGCCTTGACCGTGTGGTAGAAACCGGCCGTTGCGAATTGCTTCTCAAAGGCATCGAGGTCTACCCGGAGCGTTTCGGCCGCCTGGCGGTTCAAGGAGCCTTTGGCCAAGGCTGTAATCCCGGCCCAGCGCTCCCGCGCGGCGGCGTCCTGAGCGGCGTCCTTCACCGCGTCCAGCCGCTGCTTGTACCTGCGGATGATGGGGGTGTCGCCCGCGTCCTTCAGGAGCTGCTCGGCGGCGGCGTAGTCCACGCCCTCTGCCAGGAGGAAGACGCCTTTGGCAAGACTTCCCGGCTCCCCTCCCGCAAACAGGGCGTACTTTGCCACCTGGCCCGCCGCGAGTTCGACGATGCGGAAAGCCGACTCCATTTTGGCGCCGAGCCCGAGGACGATCCGGCCATCTTGGACCGCCACGAGCTTCCCCTCGGCGTCCCCGAGCTTGATGGTCTTGCCCACGCGGTCCCTGAAGCCGCGCTCGACCGCGACCCAGAACAGGCGCAGCAGCTTCAGCGCCTCGGCCTCGGCCTCCGCCGCCTCGGCCGGCAGCGCCTTGCCCATCCTGGCGACGAGTTCGCCGAGCTTCTTCCCGGCTTCGTCGTACTTCCGCCTCCTGAACAGCCCCCAGACTTGCTCCGCCTCTGCCCGGTACGCCTTGTCGCACGCCTGCCTGATGGGGGCCAAGGCGTCCTCAATCGCCTTCGTGTCCACCCCGGGCCAACGGGCGGGGTCGAGCATCTCAGCAGCCTTCGCAAACTCGCCCTTGGCCGCCGCCTCGAGAGCGGTGGCCCGCGCCGCCTCGAACTTCGCCTGTTGCTCGGCCGCCTTCTCGGCCTCGCCGATCTCGGCGAGCTTCTTCTTCCTGGCCTCATCGAGGTCCGGCACGCCGAGGGAACTCACGCGGTCGAGCTCGGCGCGGGCCTTCGCCCAGTCCTTCTGCGCCATGGCGGCATCGGCGGCCCGGACGAGTTCGTCCCAGCGCCGCCGCGCTCGGCCGAGGACCCACCGATGAAGCTCCGCCGCCTCCTCGGCGCCCTGGCCCGACGCGTGCCTCTGCTTGAGCGCTGCCGCGCGCTCCACCGCTTCCTTGAACCTGTCGCGCGCCATCAGCTCCCCGCACTCGCCTCGCAGGTTCGCCATCTCTGCCTCCAATGGCGTCTGCGGGCCGGGCGGCACACCGGTCCTCACCTTGCGTTCGGCCTGAGCCTTCTTCTTGGCGGGGGGCTCCGGGGGCATGGGAGGCGCGCTCTCGGTGCGGCAACCCCGGATGGCCAGGACGGCCCCTGTGACAGACGCGAGCGCCAGGATGGCGAGGCCGGCCACAAGCGCGGCACGGCTCTTCCCGCGGCGCGGCTCGCGCGCGGGGGGCGCCGCGGCCCCGCGGGGCCGCAGCCGCGGGCCGGCCGCCGGGCGGACCGGGCGCTCCGCCTCGGCCGCACCCTCAGGCTCCTCTGAGACGACGGTGGCGACCGGCAGCTCCCCGACGCCGCTCAACTCGTCAAGGAGCGCCTCCGCCGAGGAGTAGCGGGCCTCGGGGTTCCCGCGGAGCAACCGGTCAATCACGTGGCACAGGCGCGGGTCAGCGCCCTGCACCACGCTCGCCAGGCGGGGGGCAGGCCCCGCGGTCTGGCTGGCCAGGATGCCGGCGATGCCGCGTCCCTCGAACGGCGGGCGGCCGGCGACGACGTGGAAGAACGTGGCGCCGAGCGAATAGAGGTCGGAACGCGCGTCCGCCTCGGCACCCGCCATGACCTCCGGGGCCAGGTACGTGGGGTCGCCGAGCACCGGCCCGTGAGCCGTCACCACCATGTCGTCGTCGCTCCGCGAGGCGAGCCCGAAGTCGCACACCCGCGCCCGGCCCGCCTCGTCCACCAGGATGCTTGCTGGCGTGATGCCGCGGTGCAGGATGCCCTCCCGGTGGGCGGCCGCCAGGGCGCTGCCGACCTGCCTCAGGAACTCCACGGCGCGGCGAGGGTCCAGCGGCCCGGAGCGCTGCAACAGGGCACCGAGCGTCGCGCCCCCCACCAATTCGGCCGCAAGGTAGTACTGGTCCTCCACGAACCCGGCGTGCGCGGGGACGATGTGGGGGTGCCGCAGCGCGGCGAGGGCGAGGGATTCGCGGAGGAAGCGCTGGACGAATGCCCGCTTCTCCGTGAGGGCCTTGGGCAGCAGCCGCAGGGCCACCAGCCGCCCCGTGGCGGCCTCGCGCGCCTTGTAGACGTTGCCTTCGCCGAGCCGGCCCAGCAGCTCGAAGCCGCCGAGCCGCTTCTGCTCTCCCGCGCCTGGGGCAGCCGCGGGCTCGCCTCCGTTCATCCCCTTGCCTCCTCGCCAGTCAGCCAGGCAGCTCCCCCTCCACAATTATATCCCCACCACGCCGGGGCGCAACCCCCACCGGGAGAGGGGGCGCCTCAGCCCTGCAACGGCAGGAAGTCGGCCAGAGCGTTCGTCTCCACGATCCAGAAGCGCTCGGAGGCGGCCGGGCGCTCGCGCTTCAGACGCTCGGCCTCCGCCAGGAACTCGTCCTTCGTCCGGCGGAAGAGCGTGTGCTGCGACACCTGCGTCGCCCGCGCCTCCGCCCCCTTGTGCGCGTAGCCCGTCGTGTCGAACACCACCGTCGGCAGCGGCAGGTTACAGCTCTTGTAGTAATAGACGTGCGGCGCACGCCACGGCTCGCCCAGCTCCGCCGCCACAGGCTCCCCAGCGTGCCACGTGGCCTGCACGCTCACCGTGTGCGTCGCCAGGTGGTCGCCGTGGCGGTCGTGCGGGCCGTGGGTGAACACGGCGTGGGGCCGCGCCTCGCGGACGATGCGGATGCACTCCTTGAGCGTCGCCTTCGTGAGGGCGAGGGCCATGTCCTCCACGTCCAGTATCCAGCGGCGGGCCACGCCGAGCACCCGGTCGGCCTCCGCGGCCTCGCCGCGGCGCATCTCGACGATGGTGTCGCGCCACTCGGGCCTCGGATAGCCCTCGTTCCCATTCGTCATCGTGGCCACGAACACCTTCACCCCCTGATCGGCCAGCTTAGCCATCGTCCCGGCCATGCTGAACTCGTCGTCGGGATGCGCGCCGAACACCAGAATCCGCTCATAGTCCATCGCAGGCTCCTTTCGAGGACGGGGAGGCGCCACAGCCTCCCCATACTCTACCCGCCCTGCCCCGCGTGTCAACCTCTTCTGCGCAGCAGCCTTCGGCGCACGCCTCAGGGATTTGACTCGCGCCCTTTTCCCCCCATCCTGGGGCGCGAGTCAAGTCCCGGCCCGCCACACGCCCATTGCAGGCCGCAACTGGTGGCCTGACAACCACTTACGTCGCGCCAGCCTTCGTGTACGCAGGAACCATTTGACTCGCGCCCCTCGCAGGGGCGCGAGTCAAACGTCTTCTCGTCCCTACGCTCCGCGTGGGGACGCCAGACCGGCCGCTCCCGCGGCCCCCCTCCCATCCCTACCACATCCTCAATGCCGCATCGCCCAATAGCCTCGCCATGCGGCTTCCCACCCATTGTTGCGCCTGCGCGCGCGCCCACAAAATGTTCGACTCCCCCGAGTCCCTCGACTCCCCCACTTTTTGGGGGAGGCCACGCTCGAACACTGGCGGCTCCTTGACATGCCGACCGGGGGTGTGATAGCATGCAACCTGGGAAGCGTTGCCCTCAGGGGACCGGTTGTGCGCGAAGCAGGCACGATGCTGGCGCTGGCTCTGGCCGCGGCCGCGTTCGCGGCCAGCAAGGAGGATGCGCCTCCGCCCGGCTCCCAACCCGCCCCAATGCTGCCGAGCGGCGCCGTCGAGATGGCCTCCAAGCCGGTCCTGGTCGTGCTCGACTTCGAATCGCCCTTCGACAAGGGGGAGGTCGGCCGCTTCGTCGCAGGCAACTTCCGGGCCAAGATCACACGCTACAAGCTCTTCCAAACGGTCGAGGACATGGACCGCGAAGACTACGAACGGCAGGCGAAGTTCACGCCGCGATTCGACATGTCGGCGAAGGATGCGTTGGCCTTCGCCACGAAATGGCTCGGTGCCGACATGGTCATGTGGGGCAAGGTGGAGCAGGCGGGCGGCGAACAACTCCGCCTAACGACCAAGGTGGCCGACCGC
>VGYV01000699.1 GCA_016872855.1 Planctomycetota bacterium | reverse complement strand
CTCAGCATAGGCATGGCAAGGACTTACGCCGAAATACACCTGTGCCGGCGCTGGATCGCCAGCTGCTCGCGCCGACCGACAACCACAACCCCTGGGGGCTACCCACAAAGAACCCCGAAGCGGCTCTGAGAAATGCGGGCTAGCCCCCTTGAGGAGTGGAGGTCGGATGCTGTGGCCGCTAGATCCTTCGGCTATTACGACAACTGGCGGGACGAGGTGTTGGTTTGTCCCCGCTGTGGCTGGCGGGGCAAGTTCGAAGAGGGCGCCGTCGAGTATTACGAAGCGCTGATGGACTGCTCCTGCCCGTCCTGCGACGAAGGTCCCATGCTGGCCGTTGTGCACTATCCCTCGCCTGAACAATCGAGGGCTCACTGGGACCAACTGACGGAAGCCGAGAAGCAATCCGTGATCAGGAGGGAGAAGTGGGAGGCGGACTTCAAGGCATCAAGCCTGAAGTTGGCTGATCAGCTTCCGGAACTGCCTGGAGGCCGCCTGAGGATGATTTGGGACTTTGAGGCACGGGAGGGAGGAGGGCATCAGACCGTGATCAAGTGCGGCGACCAGGCTGTCTGGCGAGAGAGCGCCATCTACGAGGGCTATGAACGGTTTGCTGAGATTGTGTCCATCCTCAAGAGCAAGTATGGCAAGCGGCTGCTCGATGTCGAGCCGACCCCCGAGAGCTACTACTACCTGTACGGCGACCGGCTATGGACTCCAGACGCTGTGAATCGGATAAGGTCAGAGCTTGCGGAGGGCCGGGGGAAGAGGGCAAGGAAGGGAGCAGGAAAGGAGGGAGGGGACAAGCAGGAAAGGAGGGAGGGGACAAGGGAACACAGAAAGAGCAACGGCATGCGGTGTCAGGTCTTGATTAGTGATTAGCTCGGGAGGCATAGCGGGCTAATCACTAATCAAGACCTGACACCTGCAAGCATGGGGGAGAGAAGGGACCCAAGGGACCCAAGGGACGAAAGGGACGGAAGGGACGAAAGGGATGGAAGGGACATGAGCAGTGTCACCCCCTGCTCTGTCCTGCGTCCCTTTGGTCCCTTATGTCCCTTGGGTCCCTTTGCCTTGGCCCAGACTTGGGGCCCGCTCACCCGACCGAAGCCAGCTCGATGCTGTCGGCGTGGCGGGCGAGGACGGCTCGCCTCAGGGGGCGATGGGCAGGCTGGGCGAGGGCGGGGTCGGCCTCGACGAGGGCGAAGGCGTCGTGGCGGGCCTCCATGAGGAGGCGAATGTCTTCGGTGAAGTCGCCGATGGCCAGTGGGGGCAGGCCGTGCTGGCGGGTGCCGAGGAACTCCCCAGGGCCGCGACGCTTGAGGTCCTCCTCGGCGATGCGGAAGCCGTCGGTGGTCTCCGCAAGGATGGCCAACTTGTCGGAGGCCTCGGGCTCGTCCACTAGCAGGAGGCAATGGGAGGGGTGCTCGCCGCGGCCGATGCGGCCGCGGAGCTGGTGGAGCTGGCTCAGGCCGTAGTGCTCGGCGTGTTCGATGGCCATGGCCGTGGCGTTCGGCACGTCGAGGCCGACCTCGACGACGGTGGTGGCGACGAGGACGTGTGTCTCGCCCGCGCGGAAGGCGGCCATGCGCGCCTGCTTCTCGTCGGGCTTCATCTGGCCGTGGAGGAGGCCGACGCGATGGGCGGGGAAGACATCCCGCTGGAGATGGCTGACCATCTCAGTCGCCGCCTTGAGCTCAGAGGTGTCGGCTTCCTCGACGAGGGGGTAGACGATATACGCCTGGCGGCCTGCGGCGAGCTCGCGGCGGATGAGTTGCCAGGCGTCGTTGCGGCGCGTCGGGGGAATGATGGTGGTCGTGATGGGCTGGCGGCCGGCGGGCATTTCGTCGAGGGTCGAGAGATCGAGGTCGCCGAAGACCGTCAGTGCGAGCGAGCGGGGGATGGGCGTGGCGGTCATCACCAACACGTCGGGGCGGGCGAAAAAGACTCCGGGAGTCTTTTTCCGCCGCCCTTCGCGGTCGCAAAAAAGACTCCCGGAGTCTTTTTCGCCCCCCTTCCAGCGGAGGGTCGCCCGCTGGAGGACGCCGAACTTGTGCTGCTCGTCCACGACGGCGAGGCCGAGGCGGGCGAACTCGACGTCGCCCTGGATGAGGGCGTGTGTGCCGACCACGATGTCCACGATCCCTTCGCGGATGGCAGCGAGGTTTGCCCTCCGCTCGGCGGCGGCCGCGCCGCCGAGGAGGAGCAGGGTGCGGACGCGGCTGCCCTTGAGAAGCGTCTCGATGGTGCGGAAGTGCTGCTCGGCGAGGATTTCGGTCGGGGCCATCAGGGCCGCCTGATGCCTGTTGGCGACGGCGGCGAGCATGGCGTAGAGGGCGACGGCGGTCTTGCCCGACCCCACGTCGCCCTGGAGGAGGCGATTCATCGGTCGGGGGGCCTGCATGTCGGCGGCGATTTCGGCGATGGCTCGCTCCTGAGCCGACGTGAGGCGGAAGGGGAAGCGGCGGCGAATGCGGGCGTCAATCTTCGGCGAGATGTCGAACGCGATGCCCTCCACGCCGTGGCGGAGGGCGCGGCGGCGGAGGGCGACGGCGGCCTCGAGGACGAAGAACTCCTCGTAGGCCAGGCGGCGGCGGGCCATTTCCGCCGCTTTCATCTGCTCGGGGAAGTGAATCTGTTCGATGGCCTGGGCGATGGGGATGAGGCGACGCTTCTCTCTGAACGCATCGGGGAAGATTTCGGGCGCATGGCCGGCCAGGGCGTCGAGCGCCGCACGCATGAGCCGGCGGAACCGCTTCTGCCCGATGCCCGCGGTCGCCGGGTAGATGGGCACGATGCGTTGGGCGTGCAGCGGCTCGTCGTCGCCGATCAGCTCGAATTCGGGGGAGAGGACGGAGAGGCGCTTGCCCATCGTCACCTTGCCCCAGAGGACGAGCTGTGTGCCGGGCTTGAGCTGCTTCTGGAGGTAGGGCATGCCGAACCAGAGCGCAGCGATCTGCCCCGTCGCGTCCTCGATGATCGCCGTGAGCACGCCGCCGCGCCCGCGCCACCAGCTCGTGCGCGCCTCCTTCACGCGGCCGGTGAACGCCTCGTGGTGGCCGAGGGCGAGCTGCGCGATGGGCTTCAGGCGCGAGCGGTCCTGGTAGAGGCGCGGGAAGTGCCAGAGCAGGCCGCGCACGGTCGTGATGCCGAGCTTCGCCAACCGCTCGGCGACGGCCGGGCCGACGCCTTTCACCGCGCTCACGGGCTCGTCGAGGGGAGTCTTCATCTTGAGGCCGGAGTATACAGGCCACGCCGCGCGCGATCAAGCGGAGTGTGCCACTGCTCCCGGGTTCCCCAATCGTCGTCGTTGTCGTCGTCGTCCTCGTCGTCGAACTCCCGGTGAGGGAGAGGGCCATCGGATTCGACGACGACGACGAGGACGACGACGAGCACGAGAAGAGGGGAACTGGGCTTTCGCCAGGTGGGGCCACACTCGGTCTCTCGGTGCTCCTTGATCGGGGATTGGGTGCGTGTTACGATGGGCGCGTTGTTCATCTCCCCTTGGGGCGACGCATGGTCTCCTTCTACTCGTCGGCGCGGCTGCTGGTGGACCACATGTGGCTTGGGGTGGCGGCGGCGCTGCTGTTCGTGGCGGGGCTGGCCACGGCGGGGCCGGTCGTACGGCACGACTACCGGGCGCTCATGGCCTTTCCCCTCTGGCTCGTCAAGCGCGTGATGCGGTTCATCGGGTCCGAGATGCGCGCCCTCCGCGTCTTCCTGGTCATCTTCCTCTTCAATTCCGTGGCCATCTACCTCTACATGGCGTCGGGGGTCCTCATCGTGCTGCCCGCGGCGATGGCGTTTCTCACGGGGCTGAACATAGGCATCGTGGTGCTCAAGGGCCGTGAGGGCGCGCTGGCCGCCATCGAGGCGCCGCCTGATCCCGCGGTTGCGCCTCGGGCGCCGGCCGGGATACCGCGCTGGGTGGACCTCTGTGGCCTGGTGGTGCTGGCCCTCGAGCTGCCGAGCTTCTGGATTTCGGTTGGGCTGGGCATTGGCATGGCCCGCAAGCTCTCCGCCGCGGGGCAGTACACTCTGGGCAACATGGGCGCCCTGCTCGCCGAACGGAGCCACGCCTACTGGATGATCATCCTCCCCGCCCTTCTCGCCTCGGCCATCGCCGAGACCGTGGCCATCCGCGGCCACGCCCGCGCGAGGAGCGGCGGTGGTGAGCCTTAGAAACTATCTCAGAACCCACGCGGGCTGCGACGCCGCGCCGCTCGCCAGCGAGCGGCACCGTCTGGCCGCAGGCTAGGAGTGAGGAGGAGGCGATGCAACGGAGAGCATCCTTCGCTACGCTCAGGACTGACGACGAACGACACAGCCTGCGGCCAGAAGTCGCGGCGTCCCTTCGGGTTGCGGCGGCAGCGGGG
>VGYV01000698.1 GCA_016872855.1 Planctomycetota bacterium | reverse complement strand
AAGCGTGGAAGCAGGCGAACGCCAACCACGCCGAGGGTGAGTGAGGGCAGGAGAGTCAGCAGGCGCCTCTCGCGGACGCCCCCACCGAGCTGGGCCGCTCGCCGGCGAGCGGCACCCGGTGGGGCGAAGGTTTGGCCACTACGCGGCGAGGCCCATCGTGGCCTGGACCTCTCCCGTGGGGAGAGGTCGCCCGCCAGCGGCGGGCGGGTGAGGGTACCGTGCGTCCGAGCTCGCCGGGGCATCAAGCACCCTCACCCCGACCCTCTCCCCGAGGGAGAGGGAGGATGGCTCTCTCTCCTGGGGCTACTTCATCGGCGGCTCGAAGGTGTCGAAGGCGGCGATGGACACAGGGCCAGGGCCTTCGGACACGAGCTTGAGGGTGTGCGGGGCGTTGGGGAGGGACTGGGCAAGGGTGAGGCGGAACTTGGCTCTCTCGCCCTTGAACTCGACGCGGCCCACAGTCGGGCGGGTGACGTCGAAGGTCCACTTGTCGCCCGTGCGGTTGCTCTCGGGCTGGCGCCAGAGGTCGGGCTCGATGGTGATCTGGCCGCTCTTGCTGGTGAAGGGCTTGCGGTTGTTCCCCGTGCCATCGGACCCGGTGACGCTGCCCACCAGCTCGTAATCGCCGGTGTCGCTGGCCATCGTGAGGGTCCAGCTTTGGGGCACGATGTTGGAGCCGAGGGTGAGGCGGTGGGGCGAGCGGTCGCGCGGGGGGTTGGGCGGAAGCGGGGCGTTCTTGGGGTCGGGCTGGATGTAGCCGCACGAGAAGACGGGTGCCTCGCCCGCGCGCTTGCCGTCGAGCCAGGCCTCAGCGCTGCCGCCCTCGGCGTGACGCCAGGCAATGAGGTCAATGCGGCTGCCCGTGAAGCTGACCTCGATTGTCGCCCCCTTCTCGCTCGTGGTCACCGAGCCAGCGCCCTTCGCCCACTTGCCGGCCAGCTTCACGTCGGGCGAGGCCGCGGCGTCGAGCCGTCGCTCGCGGCTGCGCGGGTCGTAGGCGAACTTTGCGGGGCGGCTGAAGTGGCGGGCGATGTTCATGTTCGTCATCAGCGACGCATAGGCGTTCTCATGCACGGCATCGGCGAGGAGGCTCTTCATCTCGAGCTTGTTGGCGAGCATGTACTCGGTCATCTCGCGGCGGTTCTCAACCAGCTCGACGCCGTGCTTCTCGCACACGGCGCGGAGCTTCGGGATGTCCTGGTGGCTGCACGGCAGCTCGGGGTCGGGCCACTGCTTCTCGTGGGGCAGGCACCAGTGGATGGTGCCGACGAGGATGTCGGCGGTCGTGCCCCGCCGCAGGTCCACGATGAGCTTTTCGAGGTCATCCGCCTTCCCGAAGTTGTAGAGGATCACCACGTCGGGCTGGTCGGGGATGACCAGGTGGCGCGCCCAGCCGCGCGTGAGGTGGTAAGGCGTCGAGTTGCCGGCGAACCGCTTGTAGACGACCTTGGGCATGTTGGGGAAGCGCGGCTTGAGCAACTCGACGAGGGTTGAGCCGTCGCCCAGGCCGTTCGTAAAGCTCGACCCGATGGCCCAGATGAGCAGGGGGCGTTCGGGCTCGAAGCCCTTCTCCAGCTTCTCAATCGTCAGCGCCATGTTCGTCCCGTCGGTGGGCCGTGGTGGTGCCTGGTATTCGGCAGCCCCCTCCGGCGGCTTGGGCGCGGGCCTCGCCCCCGCACCGGCCTCGGCGGCGACAAGAACGGCGGCAACTGCAACGGCTAGGGCGAGGCTGGGGTTCACAGCAATTGGCTCCTATGCGTCTTCTTGGGGCAGATCGGCCACTCGCGGTTAGGATACTCATTGCCCCGCAGTCCCGCAAGCTCCTCGTCCCTACGCTCTGCGTGAGGACCCGCAATCTCTCGCTGGCGTTGGCGGCGTCAGAGGCACGCAGCCCGGTCGGTGAGCAGGAGCGGGTAGTCGAGGAGGGGCAGGCCATCGAAGGCGAGCGCGCCGTCGGACGTGGAAGCCGGCACCAGCTTGTGGATGGCGCTCGTCAAGGGGTCAATGAGGATGGGGTCGGCAATGGCGGCGTCCTTCGCCACGGGGAGCCGCACGGCGAGCTTCTGCGGGGCGAAGGGCCGCTGGAGGCTGGCGGGGAGCCACCAGGCGTAGAGGGCCGTGCCCCGGCGGGCGAAGGCGGCGTCCTGAAGGTGCACCTTCTCTTGGCCGACGAGGGCGAGGGCGAGGTCGGGCCGCCGCTTCGTCTCGGCGTCGAAGAGGGCGCAGAGGCACTGGTAGGCGAAGTAGGCGGGCTTGGGCGTGTAGTCGGCGCCTCGCAGGAGGCCCTTGAAGTTGGTCTTGCCGCGATAGCCCACGAGGTCCACCGTGTGGAAGTAGCTGGTCAGCTCGACGCCGAGGCGGAGGTCCGAGAGGATGCGGCGGAGGAGCCATTTGGCCTGCCGCGTCTCGTCCCACTCCAGGTTGGCGAGGGCGCCGGTGCTCTCTGGGCCCCCCTTCGAGGGGCAGCCGTTCTCGCCCTGCCAGAGGGCGATGCCCTTCTTGTGGGCGTCGAGGAGCTTGCGGAGCGCCGCCGCTGCCGCGCCGCACTTGAGGAACGTTCTCCGCGTAGGTCTGGGCACGTGGCAGCTCCTTTCGGCACTGCTGACGATGAGGATTATACTGGGTGGGCGAGCGCCCGCAAAGCGCGAAGCGCTTGCACGGCGAGGCCGTTGGTTCGTAGTGCGGCCTTCAGGCCGTATCTTCGACTGGTCATGTCGCCACGAGGATACGGGCTAAAGCCCGCACTACGAACCTGGCCCGCGCTTGCGCGCGCGGGGCGAATCTGGCAACCTGGATGCCGTCGTGACCCGAAAGGAGTCATGTCGATGACGCGGCTTGCTCTTGCGGCGACCGTCTCTCTGGCTATCGCGGTCCCCACGGCGGCGGGCACGATCGTAGTCGGCCACGAGCCGACGCTCGCCGAGCGCACGGCTGCGTCGGAGCTCGCTTCGTATCTCCAAAAGGCCACAGGCACGGCGTTCGCCACCGTGCAAGAGGGCGATGCACCAAAGGCAGGCGCGGCCATCTACATCGGCCACACGGCCTTGGCGAAGCGCCAGGGCATTGACCCGGCCGCCCTCGGCTCCGAGCAATGGGTGATGCGCTCCGTGGGCGACGCTCTCATCCTCACGGGCGGCCGGCCACGCGGCACCCTTTACGCCGTCTATCGCTTCCTCGAGGATGTCGTGGGGGTCCACTGGTGGAACCCCTTCGAGGAGACTGTGCCCCGCAAGCCGATGTTCGCCGTGCCGGCGCTCGACCGCAAGGGCGAGCCGCGGTTCCGCTACCGCGACATCTACATGCTCTACGGGGGCGACCGCGGCCGCTTCGCCGCGCGCAACCGCCTGAACCGCGACGGCGACGCCGGCATCGCGCCCGAGTACGGCGGCGAGATGGGCTACGGCCCGCCCTATCACGTCCACACGTTCTACAGCTACATCCCGCCCGAGCCCTGTTTCAAGGACCACCCCGAGTGGTTCTCGCTGATCGGCGGCAAGCGGAGCAGCGACCACGCGCAGCTTTGCCTGACCAATCCCGGCCTACGCGAGGTCTTCGCCGCAAAGCTTGCGGCCTACATCGAGCAGGCGCGGGCCGCCGCCAAGGAGAAGGGGCAGCCGGCCCCGACCGTGTTCGACATCTCGCAGAACGACTGGGGCGGCATGTGCCAGTGCGAGCCGTGCCAGGCCATCGCCAAGGCCGAGGGCAGCGAGGCCGGGCCGCTCCTCGACTTCCTCAACCACATCGCCGACGCCATCCGCCCGAAGTACCCCGACGTGTTCATTGACACCCTGGCTTACCAGATGACCCAGCAGGCGCCGAAGTCCATCAGGCCCCGCGACAACCTGATCATCCGCCTGTGCGACACCACGAGCAACTTCACCCGCCCCATCACCCACCCCGAGAACCAGGCGTTCCGCGACCACCTGCTGAGCTGGGCGAAGATCGCGAAGAACCTGCGGGTGTGGGACTACGCCGTGACCTATGCCCCCTACTACGGTCTGCCGTTGCCGACCGTTCACACCTACGCCGCCGACTACCGCTTCTATGCCGAGCACAACGTCGAGGGCGTCTTCACCGAGCACGAGTACCCCATCCTCGCCGACCTCCGCGACCTGAAGGTGTGGATGATGATGAAGCTGCTCGAAGACCCCCACCGTGACTGCGAGGCGCTTCTGCGCGAGTTCGCCGACGGCTTCTACGGCCCGGCGGGCAAGCACATCCTAAATAACTCGCCACGATTCTGGATCGAACGGGGGGCCACGTGAGACTCCTTAAGCGGCAGTTGGCGTGTTAGCCTTGGCAAGGGAGGGACTGGCCCCTGGATACGGTTGAGCCCGTTCGAGGAAGCGATGCACGTTTGCGAGAAGTTCGTCAATCG
>VGYV01000697.1 GCA_016872855.1 Planctomycetota bacterium | reverse complement strand
GCGCCATCGCCACGCGAGCCACGCCGGACGCCCGCTTCGCCATCCTCGCCACCGACGCCGAGCAGGCGTTCGGCGACCGCACCTACTACGCCTACCACGCCCTCTACTGCCATTTGACGCGCCTTGGTTGTGCGCCCGTGGTCCTGGCGGAACAGGACTTCGTGAGGGGTGGCGGGATTGCCGATTTCCGATTCCCGAACGCCGACTTGCAGGACAACCCCGCCAAGGGCTCGCCCTCTTCCCCAATCGGCAATCGGCAATCGGCAATCGGCAATCCGGCACCGAAGGTGCTCTTCATCGTCCGCCAGCAGCAGCCCTGGGTGCCAGACACGCTGAAGGCCATCGAGCGGTTCCAGAAGGCCGGTGGGAAGGTGGTGATGACGGGCGACTGCCTGGCGAAGGTGCCCGGTGCCATCGTCATCCCCAAGCCGATCAAGCACATCTGGGAGATGCAGGGCTTCGGGGCCAAGAGCCACGCCGCGCTATGGGAGGAGTTCGATGCCAACTGGCGCCAGCCCCTCGCCGACGCCCTCGCCAAGACCGGCGTCCCGCCCCTCGCCACCACCGACCTCGAGCGCGCGATAGTAGTGACCCTTGACGCCGTGACAATGCGGTATGTGGTGGTGATTGCCGACAGCAAGGGCAAGCACTCCGACTTCTTCGAGCCGACCGAGAAGCTGCCCGTCTCTCTCGACGGCACAGGCTGGACCGTCCGCGACCTCGCCAAGCAAGTGACCTTGCCGACTTCGGAGAAAGACGGGCGGACCGAGGTGCTGGTGGACCTCATCACTGAGCCGACGACGATTCTCGCTCTCTACACGGCGCCTCCCGCTGCCGTGCGGCTCAAGGCGCGCGAGGCGCCCCGTCTCGGCTCTTCGCTAGCCTTCTCCTGCGACGTGCTCGGCGGCCAGGATGGCCCAACCTTCGGTCCCGTCCCCGTCCGCTACACGATTCTGGACCCAAGCGGCAAGCTCCGGGCCACACTGCACCGCGCGGCGGGTGAGGAAACGACATTTCACATCCCCGCCCTCGACGCCTCGGGAACGTGGAAGCTCGCCGCCCAGGAACTCATCACCGGCCTCACCGCGCGCCTCGCCCTCCAGGTCGCGGCTGTGGGCGGGGCGTCTCTGCCCCGCGTCTTGGACCCGATTGGTGACGTGCATGTTATCAACAGCACGCACCTCTCGGCCTTCTTGCGGGGGAAGGGTGAGAAGCTGGTCATCGTCGAGCCGAACCAGGCGGCGCTCCTGCCCATTGCCAAGAAGCTGGCCGAGGCGCTCAAGGCCAGGCTCTGGCAGGTCAGGCCCGAGGAGTTCGACACCATCCCTGTCCGCTGGTATCCTCGCCCGGAGGACGCGGCGAGGCTCAAGGAGATCGAGGCGGGAAGGCTCATCGGGTATCGCCAGAACCTGGTGCCCTACATCAACAAGAAGACCCGCTCCCACGAGCCCGAGCGCGGCGGCTACGCGGAGATCGAGCCGCCCTGGATGGTGGGGGCCGACTGCGTCGTCTTCTCTGGCGGCGTCCTCGCCGAGAGCCTGCGAGCAGTGACGCCCTGGATGGAGACCCCGAACGTGCCTGGGCGAGGCCAGGGGCGGCTCGTCGTCTGCTTCAGCCCCTTCATGGCCGGCCGCCAGGCCCTCGCCGTCGTCGGCAACGACCTCGATGGCATCGCCAAAGCCGCGGCCCGGCTCGCGGACGCGAGCCGGGAATCCCAGATTCCAGATTCCAAATCCCAGATTCGGCCCCAACCCCCAACACCTACCACCCAACACCGCTGGGCGAGTTCGGCCACCGCCTCCGAGCGCACCCCTGTGCCACAACCTTATATCAACTTCACGCCCATCCGCCGCTTCCGGCGGCTCCTCGCCACGGCCGAGGGCAAGGCGGTCGCCGTCCTCAGCGGGAAGAAGGACACGCTGGCCTTCGTGGACGAGGCGGGCAAGGTGACGGGCACCACCGCCGCGGAGACGCGGATGCTGCCGCAGTTGCGAATCGACTCCCAGGGGCGGCTGTGGGACATGGAGTTCAAGGTCACTGCCACCCACCCCGGCTGGCACTATCCCACGGCTCACGACATCATCCTCCGGAGCATCGGCACGGATGGCACGCTGGCCGGCACCATCACGGCCTACTCCGGGCCGACCGAGCGCTTCCCGCCTGACTACCCCGGCGGCTTCGCAGTCGCGCCGGATGGCGTGACCGCGGCCTTCGGGCGACCGGCGGGGATGCTCGTCGGCAAGCTGGGCGAGAGCGCCTGGATGCGCTACGATGATGTGCCTGCGACGCGGGGCAGGGACGCCCCGCCCACAATTGGTGTCCGCTTCCGCCACGAGGTTCGAACCCCCCGGTTCCCCGTCGGCGCCACATTCTCGCCCGACGGCCGTTACCTCTTCTTCACGATGGACACACGTCCCCGCTTCAGCGGCATGGGCTATCCCGCCTTCACGCCCACCTCGTGCGAGGCGATTCTCCTCGACGCGGCCACGGGCCAAGTCGTCTGGCGGCTGAGAGAGGACAAGGAGCGCCGCTCGCCGTACGCCGCGCTCACAGGCTTCGCCGCCGTGGCGAAAGACGGGGCGGCGACGGCCCTCGCTGACTTCGACGGCGTCGTGTGCGTGGTGGACAAGGCGGGCAAGGTGGTCGCCCGCGACGAGGTAGTCATCGAGGGGACGAAGGACGACGGTCGTGGCCGCCTCGGGCCGCGGGAGGGCGTCGGCACCTGGATCGCCGAGGACGGCTCCGTCGCCGCCTTCGGCTTCAAGAACCTCCTCCTCATCGCCCGCGATGGCAAAGTGGCACGGCTGGCTGGACCAGCCTTGGGGCTGGTGCCCGCCGTGTCTTCTGGCTGCGTCGCCCCCGACGGCTCGCTCGTGGTTGTGGGCACGGCCAAGGGCGACGCGAAGGCATTCGGTCCCGACGGGGCGCCGAAGTGGACTGCCCAGGTCGGGGGCGTAGGCCCCTTCGTCGCCGCGACGAAGGCGGGCATCCTTGTGGGCACGAGCGAGGGCGTCCTCCTGCTCCTCGATGCCAACGGCAAGGAGGTGCGGCGGACCAATGTGGCCGAAGCCGCCGACCGCGAGAGGCATCCTGTGGGCGGGGCGTCTCTGCCCCGCGATGCCTACCCCACCCCCTGGGACTACCGCGGCCCAGGCACACTCGCCCTCGCCAAGGAGCGTCTCGGCGCCAAGCAGGTCGCCGCCTGGAAGCCGGAAGGGGAGGCAACGAAGGCATTCGGCCTCACGTTCCACCCCACCACCGGCCCCATCGAGCTCGCCGCGCAGGGCAAGCCAGGCGAGTGCTTCCTCCACCTCGCCTACCGCAGGCCCGAGGGGAACAAGAAGCTCACCATTGCCACCGAGGGCAAGGACGACCGCGAGGAGTTCCTCCTGGACCTGCCCACGCCCGAGTGGCGCGAGGTGGACATCCCGTTCCGCGGCCCGGGCAAGGCGACCGTGGCTTTCGACGGCCCGGTCGAGATTGCCGACTGCTCGCTCTGGAGCTTCCGGTGGCCCGGCCCCAACGTGGCCTACGTGCGGCCCGCCAAGTCCTCTGGGACTGAGATTGTGAAGGACGAGGGCGACGACCTGGGCGGCGCTGCCACGGAACTCGAAGGCGACGGTGCGGCCCCCGGTGCGATGAAGGACTGCGCTATCTGGTGGTTCAACACCGACCCGGACAGCGTGGCGGGCCACTGGCTCAAGCCCGTGGTGGACGCGCTTGAGGCGGTGGACGGCAAGCGGTTCGGCGGCGGCAAGATGAAGCCCTGGGCCAGCGCCGTGGGCCACTTCGCCCCCTATCGCGGCTCGTGGCTCACGGTGGACCTCAAGGCGCCCACCAAGCTCACCCTCGTCGCCACCTACGACCGCGTCGCAAGGCAGTCCGAGGCCGCCAGCAACCTCTCCGTGTTCACGGGCTTCGACACCAAGGACTCGACTAGCGGCGTCGTGCTCGCGGGCGCGGTGGGCAGCGACCAGTTCTGGCGCCTCTTCGCCTTGCCCGGTGAGCCGGTGCGCGTCCTCGGCGTCCACGCCTACACGAGCGACGATGCGCCCAGCGGCCTCAGCGAGGTCGAAGCCTACAGGTGACCTCCGTTCGGGATTCCCGTAGCGACAAGCGTCCCGCTTGTCGAAGCGCGTGCGTGAGTCGCCAGAGGCAAGACTGGCTGAAGCCAGGACTCCGAACGGGGTTCGGCTTCGTTTGGAGTCCTGCCTTCAGGCAGTCTTGGGTCCCCGGTGCAAGACTGGCTGAAGCCAGGACTCCGAACGGGGTGTGCCTCTGTTTGGAGTCCTGCCTTCAGGCAGTCTTGGGTCCCCGGTGCAAGACTGGCTGAAGCCAGGACTCCGAACGGGGTGTGCCTCTGTTTGGAGTCCTGCCTTCAGG
>VGYV01000696.1 GCA_016872855.1 Planctomycetota bacterium | reverse complement strand
ACCCTGGGCACGCGGCGGGTCCGAGTGGCGGAGTAGCCGCAGGCCCGCGGGACATCTCTATGCGACCAAGCCATCTTCCGGAGGATTGCAACGTGAGCATTCAGTCCAAGCTTCTGGCGCTCCTCGCCGGCGTCGCGCTCGTGGCGCTCGGGGGCTGTTCCGGCGATTCGGCGGACCTGCGGGCGCGCGTGAAGGAGCTCGAGAGCGAGAACGCGGCCCTCAAGGAGCAGGTGGACAAGCTGAGCCGGGAGGTCCGGCCGCTCCAGGCCAAGGTGGACGAGCTGGACGTTGGGCACCGGAACATGGAAAAGACCCTGGCCCAGGCCAACAAGGCCCTGGAGGCCCGCGTTACCGAGATGGTGGACCAGGCGATGACGGGCCGGGCGCGGCGCTTCGTCCCGCAGCCAATGCCGCCACCGGCGCGCTTCGAGGAGAAGGCATACATGGGCTTCGATGCGCAGGACATCGAGCCCGACGTGGCAAAGCTCCTCAACCTGAAGGCCAAGAGCGGCGTCCTCGTCACCGAGGTGCGCGAAGGCTCCCCCGCCGCCATTGCGGGCATCCAGAAGAACGACGTCGTTACCCGACTCGACGACGCCGAGATCAAGGGCTTCCAGGACCTCAAGAAGGCCCTGGACGACAAGAAGCCGAACCAGGTGGTGGCCGTCACGGTGCAGCGTGGGGATGAGAAGACCGAGCTGAAAGTGACCCTGGGCTTGCGCCGCGTGCGAGTAGATGAGTAGCAAGCGTTTCTGAAGGAATGCCGGAGCATGCGGTCGAGCAGGCGAATCTGGCGAGCGCTCCTGCTGATGTCCGTCGGCGCGGCAACCGCCGGGCCGTCGCCAGCGGGGGACTTGTGGTGGCAGAAGCGGTCGCTCGACCGGCCCTCCCCGGAAGGCTACATTGCCATTGTTGCCCTCGAATGGGCAGGGACGGCGGCTGACGGACAGGCGGCTATCGCATGCGGCGCCGAAGGGGTCGAGCTGCGCATTGGGGCGGGACAGTGGGCCGCCTTCGTCGCCGGCAAGGAAGCCGCCAAGGGCTCCCTTGACGCGGCGGCGCCCGCGGGCCTCTTCGCCAAGCGGACCGCCAGCGCCCTGCTCGTCGGCGCCAACGGCCGCTGGCTCTTTGGCTGCCCCGTGAAGAAGCTCGATGGGCCGCACGAGGTGGCCGTGGGCAAATCGCAGGGCGCCAGCGTCAAGGTCAAGTCCTTCCGCCTCGTCAGGCGCGAGCCGGTGCGATTCGAGGACTCCTTCCCCGACCCCGTGCCGCCCACCGAGGTGTGGGCGCCTGTCTCCGGGCGATGGGCGCGCAGCTCGATGGCTTACTCGGACAAGAGCGCGAACCCTGCCGAGCTGGCCGCCATCTTCGACCGGCTCGAGGACGTGGCCTCGCGCGGCCGCACACGCGAGTACACCGTCGGCATCGGAGTCCACCTCGGCGAGGGCTACCTCCCGCAGATCGCAGGCATCGCCAACGACTCGCCCGCCGAGCGCGCCGGCCTCCGCCTGGGCGACATCATCCGCGAGGTGGACGGCACGCGGGTGCGCAGCATCGCCGAGGCCACGCCGCTGCTCCAGGGCGATGCGGGGAAACCCGTCACGCTAACCATCGAACGGAGCGGCAACACCCAGAAGGTCGAACTCACCCGCGACGTGGTGGTCTGGGGCAAGAGCAAGCGCCAGGTGCCCATCGAGCCCTTCCGTCAGGACAGCGCGGCGCTCATTGTCACTGGGCAGGTCTACTGGACGGACTACCACTACCGGGCCGCCGTGCGGACCCAGGGCGTGGGAGCCGTCGGGCTAGTCTTCGCCTACCTCGGGCCGCGGGACTACCACGTCTTCCGCTGGCTCGGCGCCGACAAGGTGCTGAACCACCGCGGCCAGTGGCTCCTCGAACGCGTCCGCGGCGGGCGCCGTGAGGTCCTGGCCGAACGCGACGGCGGCTTCCACCCGAACGACTTCTTCGCCCTCGCCGTCGAGATCGAGGGCGATGCGTTGGGCCAGCTCACGGCCTCCTGCTACGTGGACAGCGAGGCCGTGCTGGCCGCCTCCGACGACGCGCTCGTGCCCGGCCGCATCGGCTTGTGGGCAGAGGCCCCAGGCGTCGCCTGCTTCGACGACGTCCGCGTCGGCGAACCCACCCGCGCCGCGACCCGCGGCACCCGAAGCTACGAGCAGCTCACCGACCCCACGATGCGCTACTGGGCCGACCCAGGCTACCAGTGGGAGTACAGCGGCATCCAGCACTGGTACAAGGCGCCCTTCTACGGCGACGCCGCCATCACCGCGCCCGTGCCCAGGAGGCAACGCCTCGCCCTCACCCTCTCCGCCAGCGCGCGCGGGGCGGAGACCGGCTACACCTTCATCCTCCCCGAGGACGAGGGGCCGGCCCTCCTCCAACGCCTCGGCAAGACCGTGGCCAGGGAAATCCGCGGCAACCACGACGGCAAGCGCGCCACCCTCTCACGCGAGGGCAACCGCATCGTCGCCTACCTCGACGCCAAGCCGTGCCTCGACTACGCTGACCCCAAGCCCCTCGCCGGCACCCTCGTCGGCGCCTCAGGAGCCGTCCCTGCCGAAATCCAAGTCACCTCTCCAAACGTGGTGGAGGACTACTTCAACAACTGCCCGACCGACTGGCACGTGATTGCCGGCCAATGGGACGTGATGAACCGCTGGGTGTGCAACCCCACCTGGTCCTTCTTCGCCGGCCGCGACGACGACGGGCTGCTGGCCATCTGGGGCAAGCGCCGCCTCGAGGGCGACTGCTCGGTCGAGGTGGACGCCGCCGTGATGATGATGAACCTGGGCGGCGGCTACCAGAACATGCGCGACGTCGGCGTCAGCCTCTGCGCCGACCGCCGCGACCTCACCAGCGGCTACGCCGTCATCGTCGGCGCCTACCAGAACGAACGCACCATCCTCTACCGCCGCGGCAAACAGGTCGCCTCCACCACCAGCATCCGAGCGCTCCTACCCACACTCCGCGCCTACCAGCGCGACGAACTCCACAGCCAGCACCGCGGCTGGGCCCACATCCGACTCGCCAAAGAGGGCAAGAACGTCCGAGTCTACGTCTGGGACAACCTCGTCCTCACCCACGAAGACCCCGACCCCCTCCCCGGCGGCCACGCCGCCATCTGGAGCGTTCAGAACGGCCTCACGGTCGCCAAGGTCCGCCTCGCTGCCGAGAAGCTCGGTCCGCCCAAGCCCGTGCTTCGGGACTGCGCGACCTTTGCCGACGCCTCGCTCACAAATGACTGCGGCAACGGCGACGCCGCCATCGCCGCCCGCGGCGGCGAATACGAAATCACCAACACCGCCTCCGGCGGCCCCTTCGCCGTTGCGCTCCGCCCCCGCGTCTTCTCCGCCTTCGACTACCCCACCCTCTCCTTCGACATCAAGTTCACCCCCGACGCCAGGATTGACCTCTACCTCACCTGCCAGTCCACCCTCTACCGCATCCCCCTCAGCGGCCCGGCCGACGCCAGCTTCCAGGGCCGGACCCTCCCCAAGCCCGCGGGCGTCGAGGCCGATGGCCGGTGGCATCGCGTCACCGTGGACCTGCTCGCCGAACTGCGGAAGCACCACTCCGCCGACAAGCTCCTCATGGTCTGGGAACCCGTCCTCGCCAACTACTCCAACCAGCGCTACCTCCTCGCCGGCTTCGGCGGCAACGCCGCCGGCGCCCGCTACTGGCTCCGCAGCATCACCTTCGCCCCCGCCCCCAAGCCCGCCCAGCTCACCTCCGCCCGCTGACCCTCTGGCGCCCGGCTGGGCCGGCCCCGACTCCCCGTTTGGCGATCCTCGGCCTTCCGGCTAGGAGAGACCCTAGAGCCCCATGCTCCCCATGCTCCCCACTTCTGCGCCCCCTGGGGTCGGCCCTTGACTCTTTCCGGCTCATCCGACTGAAGCGATCTTGGCCGGCCATGAACCGGGTCGCCCCGAGCGCAACCCTGGGGGCTTTGCCCCCAGCGCTTCACCTCACGGGGATCGCTTGTGTCGGATGAGCCTGAGTTCTTACTGGCTTCCCTTGGCGATCAGCTCCCACGTGGCTTCTCGAAGCACGAAGCGGCGGCTCGCATCCTTGAGATCGAACGGCTCAGGAACCGGCAGGCCGTCGCCGAACGGCTGCCCCTTCACGTATCTGAACACCGGCACGTCATGGGCTTGGGAAAGCACGCCCGTGAGCAGGAGGACATGACCGACGGGGAAGTCGAACGGCCATCGCTCGACCCCCTCGACCCACAGGCGTCCATCGCCCGCCTTGACCGCTGCACCCCACTCCGGGGTCCGCTCGTAAGAAGCCTGGCCGACGACCCGGACCCTCTCGCCAACGTGGGCGGCCCAGTTTGCCAGAGCCAGCGGGGGCGCCGCGTCGCGCCGAACTCGCTTCG
>VGYV01000695.1 GCA_016872855.1 Planctomycetota bacterium | reverse complement strand
GAGCTTGAGTGGGTAGCCGTAGGTGAGCCGGAGCTTGCGGCACTCGTCGGGCGAGTAGCGCGGGCGGCTCAGGTCGTAGTAGAGGTATTGGAGGGAGAGGGTGCCATCGTAGCTTGGAATGGGGAAGGTTTCGCGGAGGATGGCCTCGAGGCCCTCCGCCTTCCGCTGGCGCGGCGGCATGTCCTTCTGGAGAAACCTCGAGTAGGACCGGGTCTGGATGTCCACCAGGCTCGGCACAGCCACCGCGTCGCCTACTCGGCTGTAATCGCGCGTCTGCATCGGTTTTCCCCGCTGGAAAGGGATGCTCGGCCGGTTCGCCCCCGCCCTGGGTCAGCCGAGGACATGCCGCAACTTCCCGCCGCTCGCGCGAGAGGCGGGAAGCCAACACGCCCTGGGCTCCCCGCCGCCGCGCGGCGGGGGGGCCCAGGCGTGGGGATGTGGTCACTTGATCTCGACTTTGGCCCCTGCCTTTTCGAGGGCGGCCTTGATCTTCTCGGCCTCGTCCTTGGTCGCGCCCTCCTTGACCGCCTTGGGCGCGGAGTCCACCAGGGCCTTGGCCTCCTTGAGGCCGAGGCCGCTGACGACCTCGCGGACGGCCTTGATGACCTGGATCTTCTGCGACCCGGCGTCCACGAGGTGGACGTCGAAGGCTGTTTTCTCCTCGGCCGGCTCGGCTGGGCCGGCCGCGGCAACGCCCGGCAGGGCGGCCACGGCCACGGGGGCCGCCGCGGTCACGCCGAACTCGGCCTCGAGGGCCTTGACCAGCCGCGCGAGCTGGAGGGCCGGGAGCTTCTTGACGATCTCGACCACCTGCTGGGCTTCGGCCGACAATTCGGCGGTCGCCACTTCCTGTCCCATCGGTTCTGCCTCCTAGTGGGATGAGTCCTTCGGGTTCTGGCCGCCGGGGCAGGCGCCCCGCAGCGGCGGGCCTGGCCTATCCTGCGGCCTGTTGCTTCTCGGCGATGGCCTTGACCACGCCGGCGAAGTTGCGAAGAATGCCCTGGAGTGCGCCCAGGAGGCCGCTTAGGGGCGCGGCCATGGCGCCCACGGCCTGGGCCTGGAGCGCCTTGAGCGGCGGGAGCGTGGCGATGGCGTCCACGCCCTGAGGGCCGACCACCTCGCCGCCGACCAGGGCGCCGCTCCACTTCAGCACCCGCTCCTTGCGGCTCCACTCGCGCAGGAAGCGGGCCAGGCTGGCGGCGTCGGCGCCGCTCACGAGGGCGACGGGTCCGACGAAGAGCTTTGCGGCGGAGGGGAGGCCCATCTCGGTCAGGGCATGCTTCGCCAGGCTGTTCTTCACGACGCTCATCCGCGCCCCCTGCTCGCGCAGTTTCGCGCGCAACACGTCGGCCTGCCCGGCCTTCAGCCCCGTGAAGTCCACCAGCACCGCGTTCGGCGTGGCGCGGAACCGGCTCACCAGCTCCGCCACCGTGAGTTTATTGATCTCGCTCGGCATAGCTTGTGCCCAATCCAGCTTTCGTTTGCCAACGTGGGGCCGCCGCGTGCGGCGCCGCCCCTGTTATGACACGGCCAGGCGGAGGCCCGGCCCCATCGTGGTCGAGAGGGCCGCGCCCAGAATGTAGCGGCCTTTGGCCGAGGCCGGCTTGGCTTGGCGGATGCGTTCGATCATGGCCTCGATGTTGGCCTTGAGGTCTTCGGGGGCGAAGGATTTCTTCCCGACGGGGGCGTGGACGTTTCCGCCGGCGTCGGCGCGGTACTCGAGCTTGCCGGCGCGGAACTCGCGGACCGCGTTCTCCACGTCGTCGGTCACGGTGCCGCTCTTTGGGGAGGGCATGAGGCCCTTGGGGCCGAGCACACGGCCCAGGCGGCCAACCTGGCGCATCATGGCCGGCACGGCGATCGCCACGTCGAAGTCGGTCCACCCGCCGTTCACCCGGTCAATCAGCTCCTGGCCCCCGGCCTCCTCGGCCCCCGCGGCCTTGGCCTTCGCGGCAAGCTCGCCCTCAGCAAACACGACGACGCGGAGCGAGCGACCGATCCCCTTCGGCAGCGAAATCGTCCCTCGAATCGCCTGGTCCGGCTTCTTCGGGTCCACCCCCAGGTGGAAGACGATCTCGACCGTCTCGTCAAACTTGGTGCTCGGCAAGCCCTTGATGGCCTCCACCGCCTCGTCCACGGTGTACGACTTGGCGGCGTCCACGCGCTTGGCCGATTCCTGGTAGCGTTTGCTACGCTTCATGCGGGAGGCGCTCCTCTAGCTCTCGACGACCTCGATGCCCATGCTCCGCGCCGTGCCTTCCACCTGGCGAACGGCCGCCTCCACGCTCCCAGCGTTCAGGTCGGCCAGCTTCCGCTTCGCGATCTCCTCGACCTGCGCGCGGGTCACTTTGCCCACCTTGTCGCGGTTGGGCACGGCGGAGCCCTGGACGATCCCCGCCGCCTGCTTCAGGAGCACGGAGGCGGGCGGGGACTTGGTGATGAAGGTGAAGGTCTTGTCCTGGAAGACCGTGATCACGACGGGGGTGATGACGCCCTGGGCGCTGCGGGTCTGGTCGTTGAACTTGCGGACGAACTCGCCGATGTTCACCCCGTGCTGGCCCAGGGCCGGCCCCACGGGCGGCGCAGGCGTCGCCTGGCCCCCGGGCACGTGCAGCTTCACTTTCGCGATGACCTGCTTGGCCATCCTACATGTCTCCACGGTAGGGCGTGCACACTCGCACGCGGAACGTCCCGTCGTCCCGAAGGGACGCCGGTGGGTTGCCGGCGGCTTCAGCCGCCGGGGCGGGAAGCCGCCCACGGCCCAGTCCCGAAGGGACGGCAGAAACGACCCCTGCGCGACCACCGCCCACGCTTCTGTCGTCCCTTCGGGACTGACGCGGCTTTCGCGCCCTATCCGGCGGCTGAAGCCACCGGCAACCCACTGTGCTCCCTTCGGGAGCAAGACTCTGTGCTCCCTTCGGGAGCAAGACTCTGTGCTCCCTTCGGGAGCAAGACTCTGTGCTCCCCTCGGGAGCAAGACTCTGTGCTCCCTTCGGGAACAAGACTCTGTGCTCCCTTCGGGAGCAAGACACTGTGCTCCCTTCGGGAGCAAGACACCGACGGACACGCCACGTGGCCCCCTTCGCCACGCCGCGGTCCTCAGATGCTCTCCAGTTGCCAGTATTCGAGCTCGACCGGCGTGGGCCGGCCCAGGATGCTCACGATGACGCGCACCTGGCCCTTGTCGGGCCAGATTTCCTCGATCTCGCCGTCGAAGTTCTGGAACAGCCCTTCCTTGATCCGCACGCGGTCGCCCACGGAGAAGGTGATCTCAGTCGTCGGCTCCTCCTCGGTGCGCTCGGCCGCCATGAGCATCTTTTCGACGTCCTTGGACGTCATCGGCACCGGGGTATTGCCTGTGCCCAGGACGCCGCCGACGCCGGGCGTCTCGCCGAGGATGGCCAGGGCGTCGTCGCCCATCTCCATCTCGACCATCACGTAGCCGGGATATATCTTGCGCTCGCGGACCGTGGTCGAGCCGCGCTTGATCTCCTTCACCTTCTCCGTGGGCACGACGACCCGGCCGATCAGGTGCTCGAGGGCGCTCGCCTTCACCCGCTTCTCCAGGCTCTCACGCACCTGGTCCTCGCGGGCCGTCTGCACCCGCACCACGTACCAGTTCATCGCCATCGCTTCTGCCTTCCGGGGGCCACGGCCTAGTAGATGCCGAAGACGCCCGCCAGCCACATGAGGAGGCCGTCGGTCACGAAGATGAACATCGAGAGGAGCACGACGGTAACCAGGACAACGCAGGTGGAGCCGATGACCTCCTCGCGGGAGGACCAGGCCACCTTGCGCATCTCCTGCTGGGTCTCGATCAGCAGCTCTCCCACGGTCTGGTGGCACAGGATGAGGTAGAGGGGCAGCGCCCCGAACAGGAAGGCGACGAAGCCCGTGGCGATCACCTGCGCGGGCACCGACCAGCCGAAAGTCGTGTGCCACATCTGCCGCGAGGCCCAGATGGCCAGGAGCACCATGATTACCCCGGCCGCCCCGCGGGCCGCAGTGCCTTGCCCCTTCTTGTAGACGCTCAATGCCACCGACGCAACATCCTTCTACCCCACCGCGGCAGCGCCACCACCGGGCCCGACGGCGCGCATTGGCAGGCCACGAGGGACTCGAACCCCCAACCCGCGGATTTGGAGTCCGCTGCTCTACCAAATTGAGCTAGTGGCCTCCGTTTGTAGTGCGGGCTTCAGCCCGTATCACGGCAGCCACGAGCCGCGAGCCACGAGCGCCGAGCCAGAGAGAGAAGAGGCGGTTTCCGCTCTTGCCCGAAGCTCGCGGCTCGCCGCTCGAGGCTCGAAGCTCCTACGGCCTGAAGGCCGCACTACGAACCGGGTTGTCCATCACCGGCGCCGGCTACTTCTTGCGCTCCTTGTGCGGCGTGTGGCGCCGGTCTCT
>VGYV01000694.1 GCA_016872855.1 Planctomycetota bacterium | reverse complement strand
AATCGTTCAGGATGCGCCAGGCGAGAGCGAAAGGGGGTGGTGGCCCCAAACCGAAGCCCTGATCAACCCCGAGGGGTGGGGACTTCCAGTTGGCCACCAGCGGGGACCACAACTTGGCCATTGACAGACACCTACGCACACGCGGTACCAGCGATGCACGAGGCCGCGGCGGAACAACTGGGCGCTGTCGTGTGGGGCACGGGTCCGAGACAGACCGCCAACTGACGCACCATCACAAGCTTGGCAGAAGGGTCCTCTAGCGCTCCGCGAAGGGCACGAGACGGGGGCAGGCAGCGCGGTCAAGTTCGCCCTATCCTCGGGGCCGGCCCGGAGGACGTGATTGATCGCCGCCCACATCTCCGAATTGACGTTCAATGACGGCAGCCGGATTGCGCTTCCCCCCAACTGCGTCGTCGTGATCGTCGGGCCCAATAACTCGGGCAAGAGCACGGTTCTTCGCGAAGTCCAGCAGCGATTGGGCTCCCGCCCCGGTCGGGAGGCTGGCACGCTGATCATCAAGGAAGTCAAGGTCGAGAAGACCGGCGCGCGTGAGGACGCTGAGGAGTACATCACCACCAAGGGCTATCCGGTGCGAAGGGGGGCGGAAGACCGTTTCGACATGTTCGGCGGCCAGGAGCCGTTGCTGCCTTCGCAGTTCGGAGCGGCGTGGGAAGCAGCGCCGCCCTTCCACAACATCGCGGGGATTCTCGCCTTCTTCGCTGGGGCTCAACAGCGCTTGGGACTCATCAATGCCGTCGACCACATCGACTACTCGGCCGGGCAGGAGGTCGGCAGGTCCCTCCATGCTCTCTACAGAAGCGGCGAACTCGAGGATGCACTTTGTCGAATCTCGGAAGAGGCGTTTGGTGTTGGCATTGTCCTGCACCGTTTTGCCGGCCGTCAGTTGCGCCTCCACTTCGGACCGCGGCCAACGTGGCGCGGTCACGACGGCCGCCCCGAGATGGGTTACCTGCAGGATCTGGAAGCCCTGCCCCAGGTGCAGCAGCAGGGCGACGGTGTCCGATCTTTCCTTGGATTGATGCTCGAAGTCCTCGTGGGCGACTTCTTCTGGCTCCTGGTCGATGAGCCTGAGGCGTTCCTCCATCCCCCGCAGGCGAGATTGCTGGGCCGCAAACTTGCTCAGCACTGCGGGCGCGGCCGTCAGGTGATTGCAGCGACACACAGCACGGACGTTCTACAGGGGCTTCTCTCCGAGGAACCCAACGACGTACTCGTACTGAGGCTCACCCGAGAGGGGAACAGCAATCCTGCGTCGGTTCTTACACCAGAGCAGGTCCGTCGCCTTTGGGAAGACCCTCTCCTTCGGTACTCGGAGACACTCGGAGGGTTGTTTCACGAAGCGGTTGTACTCTGCGAAGCGGATACCGACTGCCGCTTCTACTCAGCGGTCATTGAGGAAGGCATTCCAGAGGCACCCGAGTTCAGGGCCCCCGACGTGCTCTGGACTCACTGCGGCGGCAAGAGTCGGGCGCCGATGGTCATCGACGCCCTCCGCGCCGTGAAGGTCCCGATTCGGGTCATCGCTGACATCGACATCTTGCGCGACGAACACGTCCTGCAATCCGTGGTCGGCTCGCTGGGCGGAACCTGGGCAGACTTCGATAGGGACTTCCGAGTCCTCACATCTGCCGTGGCGAGCCTGGACACTCCCCTTCGAACCGACGTCCTTCGTCAGGAAATGGCAGACGCCTTGGCGCGCCTCTCTGGGACGACCCCGACGACTGTGGAACTGGATCGTCTTCGGAGCCTGCTCAAGGCGTCCACGGGATGGGCCCACCTCAAGCGCTCTGGTGAGACAGCTGTTCCCCAGGGAGACGCCACGGACAGCTTCCGTCGGCTCATCGCCGGCCTCCGCTCGCTAGGCCTCTTCATCGTTCCCGTTGGGGAGCTCGAGCGCTTCGCTCCTCAGATCGGTGAGCACGGCCCCAAGTGGCTCTCCGGTGTCCTTGAGCAAGGCCTTCACCGTGGCGAACCCGCGCGGGCTGCCAGGTTGTTCGTCCGAGACGTCCTTGAGAGCCTGTCGAGGCCGGACGTCTCACATCCACCGAGCGACTCGGACCAGCCTGGATCCGCGGATTCCTGAGCGATTCATGCTGGCCGACGGGGTAACCCCTCGAGGTCAGGGAAGAGACAAACACTGCGCTTCCCCGCCAGGTCCCTACTTCTCCAGACAAGGTATCAAGTCCTGATCCGGGCGCTCCGGCGCAATGCCCCGGCTCACTCGTCGCGATCGCTCGGTAGAAGTTGGGTAGAAGATTGCCCCGCGAGGCCCCGTGCAACGTTACCCCAAACGCGCCGAAATCCCCCGTCGCACAAGGGATTTCGTGTGGCACGCCCGGAGGGACTCGAACCCCCAACCTTCTGGTCCGTAGCCAGACGCTCTGTCCAATTGAGCTACGGGCGCTTGGCGCCCCATAAGGTAGTCCTCCCCCGGTCTCTCGGCGAGCCCGCAGCCGGCCGCTGCTCGATAGGCTGCCCGGAACACCGGAGGAAGAGATCGTCGTGAACCCGGAACTCGCCGCCCTGGCCGACCGCTATTGGGACCTCCTCATGGAGGCCGGGCCCACCCACGCCGCCCTGCTGGGGGACCACCGCTTCGACGATCGACTCGAAGACCCCTCCCGGGACGAGGAAGACCGCCTGACCGCCGCTCTCGACGGCGTCGTGGCCGAGGCTCGAGCCATCGACCCCGCCTCGCTCGACGCCACCGAAGCCGTCACCCGTGAGGCCCTGCTGTTCGAGGCCGCCGGCCAGGCCGAGCACCTCCGCTCTCGCTACGCCGAGTTCCTGGTCGACCCGATGATCGGCCCCCACATGGAACTGGTCACCTACGTCCCCCAGTTGACTCCGGTGACCTCCGGGCACGCCGCCGCCTTCGTGGCCAAGGCGGCGAAGGTGGGCACCGCCTTCGCCGCCGCCGTCGACCGACTGCGGGAAGGGGTGGCCGGCGGGCGCACCCCGCCCCGGGCGGCGGTCGAGAAGGTGCTGGGCCAACTGGACGCCTACCTCGCCTCTCCGGTGGAGAAGGATCCCTTCCTGGCCATCCAGCCTGCGGCCGACATGAGCCCCGGCGAGGTGGCCGCCTGGCGGGCCGACATGCAACGGCAGGTGGAGGAAGTGGTCCGCCCCGCTTTCGCCCGCTATCGCGCCGCCATCGCCGACGAAGTCCTGCCGGTCGCCCGCCCGCAGGAGAAGTCGGGCATCTGCTGGCTCTCCGACGGCGAGGAGGTCTACCGCCGAGCGGTGCGCCGCTACACCTCACTGGACCTGGACCCACGGGACATCCACCAGACCGGCCTCGACGGCATCGCCGCCCTCGGCGAGGAGTACCGGGAACTGGGAGCCAAGGTGCTCGGCACCACCGACCTGGCCGAGATCTACCGGCGGCTGCGGGAGGACCCGGCCCTCCGCTTCGAGAACGCCGCCCAGGTGAAGGCCCAGGCCGGGGCGTCGCTCGCCCGGGCCGACGCCGCCACCCCGGACTGGTTCGGGGTGCTGCCCCGGACCCCCTGCATCCTGGCCGAGGTGCCCGAGGTGGGCGCCGAGGACGCCCCGCTGGCCTTCTACCTGCCTCCCGCGGCCGACGGCTCCCGTCCGGGCATGTTCTTCGTGAACACCACCCAGCCCACCACCCGCACCCGCTACGAGTCGGAGGCGCTGGCCTTCCACGAAGGGGTGCCCGGCCACCACTTCCAGTTGGCGCTGGCGCAGGAGATGGAGAACCTGCCCGCCTTCCGGCGGCACGCCCTGGCCACGGCGTATGTGGAAGGCTGGGCCCTGTACTGCGAGCGCCTCGCCGACGAGATGGGCCTGTACTCCGGCGACCTGGAGCGCATGGGGATGTTGTCGTTCGACTCCTGGCGCTACGGCCGCCTGGTGGTCGACACCGGCCTCCACGCCCTCGGCTGGAGCCGGCAGCAAGCGATCGACTACCTGGCGGCCAACTCGCCGCAGGCCCCCAACAACATCGTGAACGAGGTGGACCGCTACATCGGCTGGCCCGGCCAGGCTCTGGCGTACAAGATCGGGCAGATCGAAATCCTGCGCCTGCGCGCCGAGGCACGCCGGATGCTGGGGCCGGCTTTCGACATCAAGGGGTTCCACGACACGGTGCTCACCTGCGGCCCGGTGCCGCTGGGGGTGCTGGGCGACCTGGTACGGAAGTGGGCGGCTTCCCTATCCTCCGGCGACCGCGACAGAGGGTAGAGGGGCAGGACACGTGCTTCCCCCTCCGGCCCTGCGGGCCACCTCCCCCGTTGCCACGGGGGAGGAGAGCCTGGCTCCCCCTCCCGCCCCAGCGGGAGGGGGTTGGGGGGAGGGTTGCGAAGGGCGCGACTCAGGTCCACTTGGTCCGCTTCCCCCTCCCGCCCCGCGGGGCCCCCC
>VGYV01000693.1 GCA_016872855.1 Planctomycetota bacterium | reverse complement strand
GCCCTCATACCCTCTTCTCCTCTGCCGTCAGTGGGTTTCCGCGGGCGGAGCCTGACGGTGAACTCCGTCCCCAGCACGGTGACAAGACCGACGGGGGTTCGCACTTCGAACCGCCCGGTATCCTTGAGCACGCGGAAGTCTCCGCCGCCACTGAACAGCTCGACGGCCTGCCGCAGGGGGCCGCTTGGCCCGTGGATGGCGGCGGCCGTGCCGCCATCGAGGCTCGCGCCGGAGCCATCGCCGAGGGTGAGCGGCGCCTGCCCGCTGCCGGGCACGATGAACCGCACGCCGTAGGCGATGCGGGTGACTTCGGCCCCATCGGCGACCACGTTGCCCGCCAACACTTCGACGGGCGGCGCGGCCGGCCGGAGCCAGAGAGCGGGTGTCAGGACGATGAGGAGGGCCGCCGCGGCAGTCGCGGCAAAGAGGGCGATGCGCCGCCGCGTGCGGCCGGCCTGGATGCGCTGTAGGACGGCCCGGACGTCGCTCTGCCCCTTCTCCTGGCGGAAGTGGGCGCCGAGCGAGGCGTCGAGGCGGCTGGCCTCGGCGAAGGCGCGGGCGCAGGCGGGGTCGGCGGCCAGGCGGCGGCCCAGTTCGGCGCCCTCGGCCTCGGTCGCCAGGCCATCGAGGTAGCGGGCGAAGAGGGCGTGGTCGCGCGGGTCGCTCATCGGGCGCCCTCCTGCTGGGCGGCCAGGCGGCGGCGAATGCAGTCCGCCAGGGCCAGGCGAATGCGGCACAGGGCCTGGTAGGCCGCGTCCAGCGTGTGGCGGGTGCGCTCCGCAACTTCTTTCACGGCAAGGCCTTGCTCATAGCGAAGGGCGAGGAGTTGGCGGGCCTTCTCGGGGAGCTGGGCAAGGCAGTGGCGGAGGGCCTCCAGGCGGCTGGGACCCTCGGCCTCCGTGCGGTCGAAGGCATCGAGCACGGCGAGAATGGTCTCGGGCGGGAAGGCAATGGGGAAGCGCTTGTCCTGGTGGCGGCGTTGGAGGATCTTGTTGGCCGCCACGCCGCGTGCCCAGGCCCCGAAGGGGCGGGAGGGGTCGTAGCGCTCGGCCTGCTGCCAGAGCGCGAGGGCGACCTCCTGGAACACATCCTCGCGGGCATCCCGGTCGCGGATGAGGGAGCCGATGAAGGCCCGCAGGTCGGCCTCATTCTTCAGCAGCAGCATCAGGAACGCATCGCGGTCCGCCATGCCTTCTCCTCTACCCTTTCTTCAAACAGGGGGGCCGGACCTGACATGGCTCCCCGTGCCATGCCTATGGACCGATGATTGAGAAGGCTGCTGCGCTTGCGGTGCGAACCATCGCAGCGTACTCCGCGGCCTCCGCTGTAGCGCGCTGGAGGATAGCCCGGGCCTCAGCGGCGAGAGCAGGAGACGTGACGAGCGTTGCACTGTGCAGAACCCTCAGTTGCTCCAACTTGTCGCGCCGTCGTTCCACAAGGGGCTCCCGGTTGAGGCCAAGGACCTCGATGGTCGCTATGCCCGCCTGGCTTCCTTCGACGGCGTAGGCGACCTCGCCTCGGAAGGAAAGGTGGTCCTCCGGGTCCCGTTGGGTAGGGTCGAGCAACAGTGGCTCTTCACGATCGAGATCGTGCTTGTGGCAGGTGGCGCGCTGGCTCGAGTCACGTAAGGGGAACAAGCACTCCTTGAAGCGGCGATTGCACAACTCGCAGGCAAGGAACAGGTTCGACCACTCGTAGGCCAGCCAGTAGTAGCCCGGTCTGCTCAATCCATCGCCGGGCTGTTGCCTGTAGCCGGCCTTGGGGCGGAAGTGCTCCACATCCCCGTAAGCGATGTGTGTGATCTTCGACTCGCAGAAGCAGCACTTCCCGTGCTGCATGGCGATGAGAGCCGTCTTCACGCTCCCGTGGCCATAGACGCCGCTGTCGAAGCTGAAGGTCTTGGCCCCAGTCTTGTATGCCTTGGGGGCACGTGAGTAGGCGGAGCAGAGGGCACGCTGCTTCTTCTTGCCCTTGTCCGCAAGGATGGCGGGGGCTGCGGAGGGTCTACGGATGCGGATCATGATGCCCGGCTCCCCGCTGCTTCAGTTCCGCGGCAGCCCGACGAATAATATCCATCGCCTCCTGGTCCTCCCGCGTCTCTCCTGTCGGCAGGTCGGCAAGCTGCCCCTCAAGCTCTTCAAGCCTTGCCTTCTCCGCTTCCGTGAGCGTGCTCTTGGAGGCCAGCTTCGCGCGCTCGGCCAGCAGTTGGGCCTCCCTGGGCGGTCGCGCGCTCTCCAGTCCGAAGAGATCGCTCGTGAGCACCTGGTCAATCCGCCAACCGCGAACAGCAGTCGGGTTGTTGTCAATGATCACGTGATCCCCGTCCCTGCGCAGAACGGCGATGTTGGCCCCTTCCGCCGCCTGGACCACGAGCGGGCTGTGCGCTGTCACAATGAACTGCGTGTTCTTGAACCGCTCCGTCAGGAACCGCATCAACGTCCGCTGCCAACTCGGATGCAGGTGTAGATCGATCTCGTCCACCAGCGCAATGGCCGGCTCGGCGAGCGCGTCCGGGCTGTCCGGGTACCTGTCGAACAGGCGCCGCGCGAGGTCCACCGTCCACGCGATCATCGTTCGATAGCCCAGGCTCAGATCACGCATACTGACCCAGCCGAAGTCAGTCTCGACCTCAACGGCGATCTTCGGCAAGCTGGCATTCTGCTTGGATCCAGCAAACCTGAATTCGCGTGCACCAGGAAGCACTCTCTCGAGCATCGCCTGCACTTGAGCGAGCTGCGCCTGGGCCCGGCGATGGCGCGCGACGTCATTCTTCTCCTTTGCATCGAGCGCTTCGAGGTAATTCCTGGCGAACCACTCCTCAGCATTCAGGAGCGCCACATCGTCGTAGAGAAGGCTCGCGCAGGCGTCCTGCTCCTCCTCGCCTGTGAGAGCCCCCATCCTCATTCGCCGTGCAGCACCGTATCCGTAGCAGACAAGCCCCCCAATCCTGTCGTAAGGGAATGGCCCTGAGCCATTGACCGCGGGCTCCTTCCCCCCGTAGATCACGTTCGTGGAGAGGGGTAGCTTCTCGCCAGTGCCGGTACACTGCGACAGCGGTTCCCCGCAATAGGCTTCACAAGAGAGAACAAGGCGAGTCGTCCCACGCCTCCAGTACCGCGTGGCGTTCGGGATGCCGTGAACGGGAGCGCCGAAGCGGGGAATGCCGGCTGTGGCTCCCGTCTCCGGGTTCACCACGGGGAGAGGCTGCATGAGAGCCAAACACTCGAGCAGCGTCGTCTTGCCAACACCATTGTCGCCGAGCAGGACTGTCCATCGCGCGGGGCGGCCCCGCCCATCCGAGAGATCGAGGGCCTGCTTCTCGCCAAAGCAGCGGATGTTCTCACACTCCATGGAGAGAAAGTAGCCCGGACGGTACGTCTGTAGCCCGATTACCCTGGCCACCAGGGTCTTGTCACCGGCTTTCAACAAGTTGGGCTGCGCTGCCACGGCTGGACCCTCGGGGTGATCGGAGCGCGCACGCAACCAGTCGCGTAAGGCTCGCAAGGCAGATTGTAGGGCGCAGCACGCTGCCTGTCAACACAGGGTCGATGATGGACCAGTTCCTCTGCCATTCCCGGTCGACCTAATCTGGAACCGGCTGCCCGGGCGGGAGCTTTTCGATGACGAGGCCCACGCCGTCGAGGCGATATGGCTCGCCGTCGCGGTAGCGGGGCATATAGCGGCGGTCGGTGGGCAGGCCGTAGGCAGTGCCCTCGGCCAAGAGGCGCCCGTCGGGCAGGAAGGCGAAGTGATTCAGGTCCTTGGGCCGGCGGCCCGCGTCGTCCACGATGACGCCGTGGCGGAATGCCTTGCCGGTGGCCAGGTCGAAGGAGTAGAGCTCGGAGGTGCGGCTGGCGGGGCCTTTGGGGTAGAGGCGCTGGATGGTGTAGAGCTTGCCGTCGCGCAGCAGGATCGAGGCCTCCTGGGGGCGCAGGCACTTCGGGCGGTCCGCGAGCTTCTCGATGGCGCCCCTGGCCAGGTCGAGCCGCACCACGTCGCGGTCGGTCACGCCGATGGCCGTGGGCTTGCCGTCCTGCCACGGGGCAAAGGCGATCTCCCAGCCGCCGGCGAGGGTCATGATTCGCTCGGCCTTCGAGAGGTCAGGCGCGATGCGGTAGAGGTCGGTCTGCGGCACAATGTCGTCGGCCTTCTGCCGTTGCTGGCGGCGGGCGAGGAAGTCCTTGTAGGACTTCGGCTCGGGCACGGAGCAGTAGAGCGTGCCGCCGGCCGCGACGAGGAGGTCGTGGGGATGATCGTCGAGGGGGAGCTTCTTCGGCTCGCCGGCGAAGCTGCCGTTAGCCCGCATTTCTCACCAGCTTCGCAGTCCCGAAGGGACGCAAGGGTCTAGCCGGCGGCGTAAGCCGCCGGATCGCAGAGAGGAGAACGCCCAGCCCCGACGGGGCGGCACGACAGAGCGCCCCTTCCG
>VGYV01000692.1 GCA_016872855.1 Planctomycetota bacterium | reverse complement strand
TGGGCGAGGCCACCTTTCGGGATTTTCGATTTTCGATTTCAAGCCAACAGAGGAGGCCAAGAGCGGTGAGGGATGGCTCTCTTCTGTGTATCTGAAATCGAAAATCGGCAATCGAAAATCGAAAATGGGCTCAGTTGGGCGCGCCGAGGGTGCCGAGGAACTCCTTGTTTGTCTTGGCGCGCTTGATGCGCTCGATGAGGAGCTCCATCGCCTCGGTGGCGTTCATCTCGCTGAGGACCTTGCGGAGGACCCACACGCGGTTGAGGTCCTCGGGCGTCAGCAGCAGCTCTTCCTTTCGGGTGCCGGAGCGGTTGACGTCAATGGCTGGGAAGATGCGGCGCTCTTCGAGGCGGCGGTCGAGGACGAGTTCCATGTTGCCGGTGCCCTTGAACTCTTCGAAGATGACCTCGTCCATTCGCGAGCCGGTCTCGATGAGGCCGGTGGCGAGGATGGTGAGCGAGCCGCCTTCCTCGATGTTGCGGGCCGCGCCGAAGAAGCGCTTGGGCTTCTGGAGCGCCGCGGCGTCCACGCCGCCGGAGAGGATTTTGCCGCTGTGGGGGCACTCGGTGTTGTAGGCGCGGCCGAGACGGGTGATCGAGTCGAGCAGGATCACCACGTCCTTGCCATATTCCACCATTCGTTTGGCCTTCTCGATGACCATTTCGGCGACCTGGATGTGGCGCTCGGCGGGCTCGTCGAAGGTGGAGGAGATGACCTCGGCCTTGACGGAGCGCTGCATGTCCGTGACCTCTTCTGGCCGCTCGTCAATCAGGAGGACCATTGGGTAGATATCGGGGTAGTTGGTGGTGATGGCGTTGGCGATCTTCTGCAGGAGAATGGTCTTGCCTGCCTTGGGCGGGGAGATGATGAGGCCGCGCTGGCCCTTGCCGATGGGGGCCACGAGGTCCACGATGCGGGTCTCGATGACCTCGGGGGAGGTTTCGAGGACGAGGCGCTTGTCGGGGTGGAGGGGCGTGAGGTCTTCGAAGCAGACGTGGTCGGCGAGTTCTTCGGGGACTGCGTAGTTGATTGCCTCGACGCGGAGGAGTGCGAAGTAGCGCTCGTTCTCCTTGGGGGGTCTGACCTGGCCGGAGACGACGGTGCCGGTCTTGAGTCCGAAGCGGCGGATTTGCGAGGGCGAGATGTAGATGTCGTCGGGGCACGGCAGGTAGTTGTAGTCGGGCGAGCGCAGGAAGCCGAAGCCGTCGGGGAGGACCTCGAGGACTCCTTCGCCCTTGATGAGGCCGTTGCGCTTGACCCGCTCCTCGAGGATGCGGTAGATGAGTTCCTGCTTCTTCAGGCCGGCGATGCCTACGATGCCGTCCTCTTCGGCCATGGTGTGGAGTTCGTGGATTTTCAGGCGCTTGAGCTGGCCGATCTGGAGTTCTTCGCCGGTCTTCTTGGAGTCCTCGATGTGCTCTTCGAGGGCCTTCTCTTCTTCGGCCAGGTCGGCGTCGTTGGGGAGGATGCCCCTGCCGAAGTCGCTGTTGGCGCGGGGCTCTTTCTTCTCTTTCACCGAGCGAGGATTTCTTGCCATAGCTCCTGTACCTGTTGGAAAGTGGTTTGGAGGGACGCGGTTCCGTCTATGACGAAGCGCGCTTTGGCGCGCTTGGCTTCGAGGGGCCGCTGGAGGCGCTCGCGGCGCGCAAGCTCAGCGGGGTCCCAGCCGCGCTGCGCGGCGCGGGCGCGGCGCACGTCCTCAGAGCAGTCCACGAAGATAAGGTGATCACACAAGCGGTCGAACTCCACCTCGACGAGGAGCGGGGCGTCGAGCACGATGGCCGGTGCTCCCGCGGCCCGGGCGTCGGCGATCTGGCGCTGCATCTCGGCCAGGATGGCCGGATGCGTGATTGCCTCGAGGGCAGCCGCCTCCACCGGGTCGTCGAACACCCGCCGCGCCAGGCGCCCGCGGTCCACGCACCCGGCCGCATCCAGCACGGCCGGCCCCCAGCGGGCGGCAATGCGGTCGCGGACGGCCGGGTCGGCCAGCACAGCGTGGCCGATGGCGTCGGCCGACACCACGCGGGCGCCCAGGCCGGCCAGCATCCTGGCCACAGTGGTCTTCCCCGCGGCGATGCCGCCGAGCAGCCCGACCACGGGGCAGTGGCCTTCCCTGGTGTCCATGGGTCCGGAACAGATGCTTCCGTGGCTGCGCGGCCCGCGGGGACGCCTCTGCCACTCGCGCCCCGAGGCCGCCGTGGGGTCTCAATGGACGATGCGCTGCTCGTGTGCTGCGCGGATGATGCTCTCGCTCAATCAGGAAGGCGTCATCTGACCACTGGCCGTGCTGAAGCGGACGCGAGAACCGCCGTCCGAGGGAAACGCGGCAACCCAAAAGCCGTTGTGAGACACCTTGCAAACGGACGGGAGACTGGCTTCAGGGTATAGCGGAACAGGCGTGTGTAAGAAAAGGATACCACAAGAGCCGGCGCCGTGTCAAGGCTTTTTTTGGCCGGGAGCATGACTCCTCGTCTTGGCGAGTGCACCGGTTCGGGTATCGTCCTCGTCCCTCGTCCTCGTCCTTCGTCCTCGATCCTCCTGGCTGTTTCAGCGAAGAGTCGAGAACGAGGACGACGGACGAGGACGAGGACGATTGAAGCAGCGCGAGGGCTCCGCCAGAACCGGGAGCCATACTCTTCGGCCGGACGCGCACCGGCGCTTGACTTTCCGCGACGGGTGGTTTAGTGTGGTAAAGGGGCTGAGGCCCCGAGCCGAAGGCAGTGGCGGGCGTGTAGGACGCAAATGACCCACCCATACCGCTATCTCCTGTTGCCCCCCGTGCAGGCACCGATGGGGTCTGTCATGCCGAGCGAAGCCGAGGCATCTCTCTTGGGCCTCAGGAGGGGAGAGATTCCTCGACTTCGCAAGGCTCCGCTCGGAATGACCGTGCTCGGAGGCTTATCATCCCTTACGCCGAGCTGGGTAAGACTCCTCGCCCTGCTGGCCCTGGCCGCGTGCGCGCCGGGGTGCGCGAACATCCCCGTTGTGGGGCCCTACCTGAGCAACCGCGGGCGCGATGCGCTCGACATGTTCGACATCGGCGTCACCATCACCCCCAAACCCCAGTTCGGCCTCTACGCCAACTGCCCCTTCACCGTGCCCGTGGGCGGGGCCAAGGTGGACGGGTATTACGCTGGGATCGGGGGCGGCAAGATCGGGATTGTCGAACATCACCAGGACTCCCTGGGCCTGATCGTGACCGGCCACGAGAAAGTGACCTGGGGCAGCGCGGACGACGAGGGGGGGCAATCGGGTGGCGACCTCAAGATCGGCCTGCTGGGCCTCAACATGGACGCGGAGGGCAACCCCGTCTACCGCCCCCAGTGCACCCATTACTTCCACCTCGGCTTCGTGGGCGTGACCGGCAACATCAACTACAAGGACATCCCCGACTTCTTCCTTGGCTGGTTCGGGCTCGACATCTGCGGGGACGACCAGAGGGAGGCCAAGATGGCGTCGCGGGCCGAGCGCCTCCGCGGCCTCTCGGCCCGACTCGCCCAGCCCAGGAGCGGCCTCCAGCTCGCCATCCGCACCGACAAGGAGGTGTATCGTCCCGACGAGGCGATCTCGCTCGACGTGGAGCTGGTGAACGTGACGGGTGCAAGGCGCTTCCGGGGCGACCGGCCGCGGGACGTGACGGTGTACTTCGAGCCGGTGGCCCGCAACGCCCAGGGCGAGAGCGTCGAATGGCTCCTCAAGTTCTTCGCCTACGAGGTCTACACTGGGCGGCCCTGCTACACGAGCCCCCGGCTCACCGTGCCCGCCGAAGCGCGCGCGGGGCTGTATCACCACGTCACGCTCCCCCCGGGCGGCTTCGTTGGCCGCCGCTTCACCTTCGCCCCCGCCAAGGAGTGGCTGACGCCTGGCGACCACTTCTTCGTCGTGACCTACCAGGTCAGCGACGACTGCGCGCACGTGATCCTCAGCCCGGCGCTGACCGCGGAGCACGTGAAGGCCCTGGGCAACGACCTGGCCTACACCCCGGTGTGGACGGGGCGGCTCTACTCCAACAGCGCCTTCTTCCGCGTGCGGCCCAGGGGCCTCCTGGCCATGTTCTGAAGCCGCCAGCCGCGCCAGCCGGCACAGGCAAGATGCCTGTGCCACCAGCCCCCCCATCCGGCGGGGGTGTCAAGATGCCTGTGCCACCACCCCCCCCGGCAGGCGGGGTGGCACAGGCTTCCAGCCTGTGCAGGGCAGGGGAGATCACGGAAACGCAGCGAATTGGCGGAAGCGGGGCGGTTCCGGGGCGGGCCTTTACAATTCTTTACATCTCCATTACAAGCGGTTGACAACGCGCCCGGGGGCTTGGGGTAGTATCCAGGTGAGCGCCGTGCCGCGCCCCGGAGGCAGCTCTCACGGCAGCCAGGGGCTGCCGCGGAAGGGGAGGATCGGATGGCTGGATGAATGGAGGGTTGGCGGGCACCCA
>VGYV01000691.1 GCA_016872855.1 Planctomycetota bacterium | reverse complement strand
CCTGAGCGTCACCGGAACGGGGTTCCCGGGGGCGTTCGCGGCCGCTGCCGCGACGCTCAGTTCCATCAGGGCGAAGTTGCCGTTGACCGCACGCCCCGGCCCGCCGCACGGCAGGCCGGGGTCGCACAACGCCTCCAGCTGGATCGCGGTGATGCCTGTCAGCTCGGTTCCGGCCGTGATGGTGTACGTGTCGGGGCTGGGGACCTTGCCGCTGGCGAGGATGGAGTGGTCCTTCTGGGCAGTGAGGGTGGCGCCGCCTGCGGAGGTCGCGCTGGTGGGCTGGAGGGTCGTCCAGACCGAACGAGCTGGCTCCTTGGCTCGTGGAGCCGCTTCCGCCAACTCGATGGCACTTGTCGGTTCGGCGAAGCGCGTGGGGATTGGCGTCTCAGCGAACGCCCTCGCGAGTGAAGGGCCGACCCCTTCTGGCACGACCTCGAGCAGGACCACCTGGAAGGGCCGCAGGCAGATGGCGGCCTCCTGCCCGAAGCGCTCGCCGGCCGCAGGCTTCAGCCGGGCCGGATCGGGGTGCCAGCGGTACACGTCCCACGCCTTGCCCTCAGGCAGGCCCTAGGCCGGGCCGAGTTTCAGGGGGATGACGCTGTCCTTCCAGCAGGCGTTGTTGATGGCCAGGAAGGCCCGCTGGCCGTCGGTGCAGGAGTAGCCGTACGGCTCTGGGTTCCACGGATTGCCGAGGATGAAGCGCGAGTTGGCGAAGCAGGCTGGATTGGCCTTCAGCAGCGCAACGAAGTCGGCGACTTGCCTGCGCTCCGGGGGCGAGAGCCACGCCGTGTCGGTCCAGATCTGGGCGAGCAGGCTGCCGCGGGAGATGTCCATGACGAAGCCTTCCTGCCAGCGCTCCTTGCCGATGCAACTGTTCCATGGCCAGTCGGAGAGCCAGATGCCCAGGGAGTCCCTGCCCAGAGCCGGAACGTCCTTCCAGACCCACTGGGCCTGGTCGAGGCGCTGGGTGACGCTGTCGCGGGCGTAGGGGGCGGGGAAGGCGGTGGGACTGGCGGCCTCGATATGCTCGCCGGAGTCGAAGTACGTGTCGGCGTGGAGCAGCCACCAGGGCGAGCGGTAGCCCCAGTAGAGCATCAGGAAGACATCAGGGCACGCCTCGTCGAGAGCGTGCAGGAATTCGATCACTGAGTTGTGGATCGCTTCGGTCGAGTGGACACCCGGCAGGTGCGAGTGCTTTGGGTTGCTGCAACTGGTCAGAAGGTTGTCGAACTTCAGCAAGCGCACCCCGTTCTCGCGAATGTGGTGCCGGAATGCATCCGTGTACAGGGACTTGATTGGCTCGGTCGCGCGGCACAGTCCGCCTTTCCCTCCCTCCTGGGAGAAGCAGTCCTTCACCGCGGGGTTGCCGCCGATGGTCCACTGGGGCAGGCCCCCGCTGTCGATCCAGAGGCCCGGGCGAATGCCGATCTGGTCCAGCGCGGCCTTGATCTTCACGAAGCCGTTGGGGAAACGCTGCGGGTCGAAACGGATGAGGTCGCCGCGGACGTCCTGCCAGAAGTCAACGGAGTAGCAGTCGAACTGGTATCCCGCCTCCCGCTTTCCCGCGGCGAGCTTCGAGATGTTGTCAAGGAGATACTCCTCCGTCTCATCGAAGCTGCCGCCGGGCCGGCCGCCGAAAGGCTCGAAGATGGCGTAGGGCTTGTCGTGGCCGCGGAGCATCCGCCTCATCCGGCTGCGGACGTGGGAGACGAAGGCTTGCCTCGCTTCGCCGGGTCCGCCAACGCCGAGGACCGCCTCCATGCACTGAAGGGTCTTGCCGGGCGCGAGCCGCGCCCCCGGATGATGCCGCAGGACGACGGCCTTGCCCCCGCCATCGGCGAAGCCTGACGGGTGGGCCAGCGTGAGGAAGAAGGCGTCGCCCACGTAGACGGGGAAGCCTTGCTCGGCCTTGCCGGCGACGGCGTCCGTCGCGTAGTTGCCCAGCCGCACGTTCAGCAGCACCACCTCACGGTCGCCGTCGTTGGTCACCTCGACGAACTTCCGCATCACCGACTGCGCGGCGTCCAGGCGGTAGGTCACCACAACCGAGAGCGACGGGGCTTTCGAGGCCAGCTTGAACGTGGCCTGGCACGATGGCTTTCCGCCATCAGCCACCGGCAGGCGAACCACCTCCAACGGCACAGGCTCGGGCTTGCTGAGAGAACCGACCTCAAGCTCCACCTCGGGCCCGTTGCCCAGGGAGAGCTTCGTGCCGGTGAGCCGGTTCTCCCACGACACCGTCCGCAACCCGGCGGAGGCGTCCAGGATCAACACCTGAGAAGGGCAACGCAACTCGACGCGCCTGCCGTTGACAGCGACCCGGCAACCTTCCTGGTCCTGCCCAGCCGACGCACTCCCGGCTGGCAGGAGGCCTGCCGCAAGAGCCGCACATAAGATCGCCACGTTCTTCATGTGAGGCGGTTCCCCTTTGGGCCAGCAGCATTCTACCGCCCGGCACCCGCTCGCTCAAGGCGCCCGGAGACCCTTGGGAACCCAAGAGGTCTGCAGCGATCGCCAGGGTGGACATTGACGCGGGCTGCACGGTTCGTCATGATGGCAGCGGGACCCGAACGACTACATGCGCGCGTTCACCCCGTTCGCCAAGGACATCAAGCGCCGCCCGGCCGTCCTGGTCATCTACGAGCCCAAGGAGTGGAACGTGAACCCTGGAAGGAGACCGTTCGCTGCGCTTCTGGCCTCGGTTGCGGCGTTCGTTGCCGGCCACGCAGACGCGCAGACGCTTTCGGTGACGCAGGAGGCCGACAAGGAGAAGACCATCCGCGTCGTCTCGCAGGGCAAGTTCGAGACGACCTTCACGCTCCGCAAGGGCTTCGGGGCATCCTGGTTCGACCTGGCGCATGACCCGGAGAAGAAGCGCGACCTGGCGCCGGTGCTGGACGAGAACGGCCTGTACTGGGTCAAGATGGCCAGGACGCCTCCTGACCCCAAGATCACCGACACCGGCTCCTGGTATGCGAACCCGGCCCAGAGGATCGAACTGCTGGAGCGCGGTCCGGTGCGGGCGAAGGTCCGCCTTACCGGCCAGCACATGCGGTACGGGCGTACGGACGAGAGGGCCGCGATGAAGGAACTGGCCTTCGAGCTCACGCACACCGTCTATCCCACGGGGGCAGTGTACACGTCCTACGTCCTCGACGCTGCGGAGGAAATCCCGCTGCACCACTTCGTGACGATCATCAAGTCGAATGGTGCCTGGGGGCCCGCAGGGAAGGGCGAAGGCAAGGGCGAGGCCCATTGCGTCACCGAGGGCGGCGACGACGCGCCCAGGGGCATCAAGGCACCCGCCTCCTTCGTGCTCCAGTGGAGCAACGGGCCGACCTTCTTCGCCGACATGCTTCTTGTGTACTACACGGGCCGCTACGGCACCTCCTACTGGAACGAGGGCTTCCAGGACAAGGACTATCGCGCCGGGATGAACATCATGAGCAGGTTTCAGGAGAAGAGGCTGCCCAAGGGCAAGACGGCCATCCCCTTCCTGTTCCGCATCTCCGACGACATGAACTCCGCCGCAACTGCTGCATCCTATGCGAACGACTACCGCAGCCCGGACAAGCTTGAGGTCTCCAAAGGCACGGTGGACACCGCCGACGAGGGCGACTTGGACAGGGACGGCTACAACGAGTCGGAGGGGTGCTATGTCCTCAGGGCCGGCGCGGACGGCGTGGCCTTCACGATCCACGGCAAGCAGACGCCCCGCATGAAGCCTGCCTTCAAGATCAAGGGGTGGCCCGGCGATTCTGTCCCGGCGGTGACCATCAACGCCAGGAGGTGCGAGCCGAACAAGGACTACGTCGCATCCGTGAAGGGAGGGGTAGCGCTGGTGCTTCTGTGGGCCGACGTGCGGGATGATACGGTTGTCCAACTGTCCGGCACGTGAGTCATGATAGTGTCGGAGCCCGCGTGAGCCCTACCGGGCCCGTGGAGACACCTTGTGGTAGCAGTCCACAGGCGCCAGTCACTGCTGTTTGCGCGTCGCCCTCACCATCGCTAGAATCCCTGCTCGGATGGCGTCTGGCAACTGATCCCAGGCCTCGACCACAGGGGCTGGACCAACCATGGAATGCTCTGCCGCACAGCTCGCGTGGCTGTCCTTGGCCGGCAGCCCTTCGCAAGGGCCGACGGGCCGGGGCCCGGAGGTATTGTCCATTCTGTTGTACCTCTCCGCGCCCGTATCTCTAAGTGCTGGCCTGATAGGAGCTTGTGATTTCGGGATCACTGGTTCGAGTCCAGTATCGCCCACCAAACCGAGGCCGTTGCCTTGCGCAGCGGCCCCTTGCATGTCCTCGCCTCAAGTGCCTACGAATTCCGACTCACGACGTGTTTCGTCGGCTTCCGCCGTGCACGGAGCCGCAGTGTCCTGCGTCGCCGGGCGCGCAAGTTGTTGTGCATTTTGTGTAACACGTCAGCC
>VGYV01000690.1 GCA_016872855.1 Planctomycetota bacterium | reverse complement strand
CCCGCGACACCCTGCGCGGGGCAGAGACGCCCCGCCCACAGGCCTGCGCAATTCCGGCACACGTTCCTTCCTGAGCCTTTGATTCAGAATCGTGGCGAGTTATTTAGGGGCGGCAGGGGGCGAACCCATCCTCACGCCCAACGCTCGACGTGCTCGACGTGGGGGCGGCCCACCCTCCCGGCTCGCTCGCCGCTTGCGGTCGTCAGCGGATAGGCCGCGGGCGCAGCGGGGTGCGTCCGCTTGGCAGCACGAGGGGAAGCCGGGTCTTGGCCGCTCCGCTTCCTGCTATCGCCCATCCTGCCAGGCGGGGAGGAGCTTGGAAGCTCGCGGTATTCCGCCGCCGTCAACGTGCCGCGGGCCGTCGAGGAAAGGAGGGAAACCCCCACGCCTGACACCGCCACGGGAGGGGGTTTGGGGGGGCGAAGCCCCGACGGGGCTGCCCCTCCAAGGGGGACGGCCACAAGGGGAGACGCCCATCGCCGCGTAGCGACCGCCGCTGGCCGCAGCGGGCGGGCGGGAGGGGGGGCGAAGCGGCGGCCAGAGAGGTTGAGAGGGGGAGAGAGGTTTGGCCTTTCCCCGACTTTGCCTCTTGGCATCTTCGCGTCTCCATAGGCCCGCCGGACCCCCCACAACTTGTGACACACGCCGCAACCGGCCCTACCCCTAGATTACTGATTTTTTTTCTTGTCAAGCGAAATTTCTGAAAATCTTGAAGTGGAATCAAAACATCCCTCGGAAATTATCTTTCGGGCGGGCGGGCGGGCGGCCCATGTTTTGTTTTTTTTGCGGGGAAACATAGATACAGGAAAGGGACACCAGGAAGCGTTCGACGCCGTGGCCACGAGCCGCATGGCCCTCCGAGCCATCAAAGGCGACAATGCCTGGCCCCTCGCCCTCATCCGCGCCGACGAGCGGCTCCCTGCGAGCTCGTCTCCATCCTCATCCAGTGCCTTCAGGGCCTGGGCGTCGGCGAACTCGCCTTCGTCATCCACCCGGGGGAGTAAGGCCATCCGCCGGTCAGCGGACCCGGAAGCGATGAGACCCGGGCGGCAGGGAGATGACCGCGCCCGCGGGGTCTGGCTTCCAGGGGTGCGGCTGGCCGTCGAGGTGCAGCTCGCGGATCACCAGGCCATCGAGGGAGAGGGTCTTGGCCGCGCCGTCGGCGAGGGCCTCCCAGGCTCCGTCGGTCTGAGCGGCGAGGGTCACGCCGCCCGCGTCGCTGCGGAGGGTCACTTTCCCGTCGGAGACTATTCCCGCGTCCAGCAGGGTCAGCTCGGTCCGCGGCTTGGTGCGCAGAAGGCCGCGCGTCCCCTCGAACCGCAGGCCGCCATCCTGCCACTGGGTCTTGGCCGGTGAGAGGAAGACGCACTCGGCGCTGGTGGGTCCTGTCACTCGCAGGGCGAGTGCCTGGCCGAGGCGCTCGACGCGCAATGGCTCAGCGCCGCGGGGGAATGGCACGAGCACGGTGAAGTACAGTTCGTTCGGCGGCGCGGTCGCCTCCAGGCTCAGGATGTCCCAGGGGTTCTTCGGGTCGCCCTGGTTGGCCATGCGGCGGGGAACCGTGCGGACCTGGGCCTTGGTGGGGGCGAGCAGATGGATGTCGAGGTCAACGTCGTAATGGCCGGTGAAGCGGAAGCGGCGGCCGCTCCGCTCGGCGCGGCTGGCGAGGACATGCAGGAAGAAGTCGGAGGGATATTGGCACTGGACTTCGTCGGTGAGGACGTAGTAGTCGCCCCGCACGCCGAGCAGGTGGCGGCGGTGGGCGTGGGGCTTGTCGCGGAAGAACTGGTCCCAGTTCATCCCCTTGCGCTGGTAGGCATCGCTGGCGACGAAGCCGCGCAGGTAGGCGGTGTCGCCGAGCGCCTGGTAGTCTTCGAGGACGCCGAGCTGCCCCCAGAAGTGCTCGTAGGTGCTGAGGCCGTTGAAGCTGACCTTGTTGAAGGCTCGCGATCCCCAGGGCTCGCCGCCCACGAAGCCGACGCTGCTGGGCGTGACGACGAGCGGGCGGCCCAGGGCATGGAGGTGGAAGCAGTTCTCGATGTTCAGGTAGCGCCCAACGAAGGGGTCGCAGCGGTAGGCGAGGTAGGACTCGCGGGGCGTGGCGGAGTTCCAGCGGAGGACGGCTCCCCAGCCGCGGATGCGCTCGTGGCCGAGCGCGGGCGCTTTGGGGGCCGGCTGCGGCGGCGCGCCCTGGGCCTTGACCTCGTGCCAGAGCCAAGCGAGCGCCCCGGCGAGGGCGGGGTCGCGGGCGGCATAGGCTTCTGAGGCCACGGTGAGCAGGCCCTTGCCCTCGGCCTGGAAGCGCTCGAAGGCCCCAAGCCGCGGGTCGTGGTCGCCAAACGGGGGAATGGAGCGCGCGCCGCCGTAACGTGGGTCGGGCGGCGTCGCCAGGTTGACGAGCGTCGCGAGGGCCTTCCTGTAGCGCGGCTCGTCGAAGGAGTCGAGGCCCAGCTCGCGCTTCATCCGCTCCATCGTGGTCGTGAGCACGAACAGGTTCCAGCAGAAGTAGCTGGGGCCTTCGTGGTAGTAGCCATCCTCGGAGAAGACGTTGTCGAGGTGAAGGCGCAGGCACTGTTTGTAATGGGCGATGAACTTCTCGAAGTCGGGGTGGTCGCGGATGCTCAGGGCGATCTCGGCGATGCCCGTGAACCGCGAGCTGTCGAAGTTAGTGTTCATCATGTAGAAGTTGGGGCGCCAGTTCTCAAGCGGCTCCTCGGCGTCGCTCGTGTCCTCCCAGGGTAGGAGAGGGAAGTACCAGGCGAAGAAGTCGCGCTGCATCCCCACGTAGGCGATCATGGCCAGCGCTGCCCGGGCGAACCTCTCGTCCTCCTCCGAGAGCGCCCCGCAGCCCGCAATCTTGGGGTAGGCCCGCCAGGCGCGCTTGCGCTGGCCATAGCCCAGGGCGAAGTTCGAGCCGTAGGGGCCTTCGGACGGCCACGACCTTGCGAGATCGCTGAGGCGCTCGATGAGGTATTGAGCCGTCTCCTTGTCGTTGTCCGTCAACGGGCGCGGCTGTCGCTTCAGTGGCCAGTCGAGCGTCATGTCCTTGATCTCATCGAGAGGCGCGAAGCCGACGCGGGCGCACAGGTGCATCAGCGCGCGGCCGTAGGGATACTCGCCCTTGGGCGGCTGGTCCCGCGTGCGGTCGAACATGGCGACGAGCCACTCGCGGCGGCAGGGCCGCAGCGTGCCTTCGAGCCGCAGGTCAGGGTCAGTGCGCTCGACGACGTGAAGCGTGTTGTGCAGGGGCGAGGTCCAATCGCCGCCGTTGACGGCGATAAAGCCCAGATAGTCCCTGGAGCCCGCCCCGTCGCGATAGAGGCCGAGCCACTGGTTGAAGTCGAAGATCTGGTGGTAGTAGGTGTTGAAGACGAGGCGGATCAGCCGGCGGTTCTCCTTGTAGCCGAGCGGTTCTGGGGGCAGCGTCTGGCGCACCCGGTGCGTCGGCGCGAAGCCGGTGTGCGCGGAGAAGACGAAGCGGCTCGCCTTGTCCACGTTGGCCTCCTCGATGATGTGGGCGTGGTTGAGGCCGGCGTGGAGACGCAGCGTGGCCTGATAGCTCTTGCCGCCGACGAAGCGGTAGAGGACGCGGTACTCCTTGACGACGGCGCCGTCCTCGCTGAAACCCGCTTCCCAGCTCTCGACCAGGAGTGGGGAGTCGAGCCAGGCCTTGCCACGCCAGTGGCCATCGGGCCCCCGCACGCCAAGCAAGGGCGCGGGAACCTGGGCGGCCGGGACGGGCTGCCGGAAGCGGCCCTCGCCGGCGGGCACCCGGACCGCGATGGCGCCCGTCGAGATCACAAGGTCCTCGCCCTCCCGTGTGGCTGAGAACGGGGTCGGCGGCTGCGCTGCGGGCAATCCCTTACCCCACTCGAAGCGCCACGTTCTCGCCTGCCGGGCGGGCAGATCGGCGAGGAAGGTGACCCTGCCCTTCCGCATGCTGCCGTCGCCGTGCCGCTCGATCCCCGTGAGCTGCACGGGGGCCGGCACACCGTCCCAGAGCTGGGTCAGCCGCACCCGCTTCCCGTCGCACTCCGCGGGCGCGAACTCGATGGGGAAGTGGACAGGCTCGTCCCGCCAATCCCTGCGAAGATGGTCGGTGAGCGTGAAATCCCTGGCACCCGCGCGGGCGACTGGCGTTGCGAGGGCCAAGGCGACTGCGGCGAGCAGGGCGGCCCATTCGGCCATCGGCATGTGCATGTTCTCCAGCAGGATCGCGCATCGCCGCAGGGCCGGCGACGCCCTACGGCCTGGCCTTGATGAACCGCGGGTCGGCCCAGGTGGCCAGGCAGTTCTCGTCGTTGCTCAGGTCGTCCCTGCGGGTGACTAAATAACTCGCCACGATTCTGAATCAATGTGGGCGGGGCCTCTGCGCCCCGCGACACCCTGCGCGGGGCAGAGACGCCCCGCCCACAGGCCTGCGCAATTCCGGCACACGTTC
>VGYV01000689.1 GCA_016872855.1 Planctomycetota bacterium | reverse complement strand
TGAGCCCTCGGCCCGACAAGCCGGCCTGGAGTCCGCGAAAACCACCCACCTCGTGGGCACCGGCGGACTCCGCATCGAAAATCGCTCTTGACTTCCGCATGCCGGTCTTGCCTGGGCCTTCCCGCTCCCCGGCCGCGAGGGCGGCCCCCAATCCCCGTGGTTGAGGTGGCTCTGGAGCCCAACCCTCCCCCTGCCCTCCCTCGAGGAAGAGGGTAGGGTGGGGGCGAAAGCCGGGGAACCGGGGAGCGTTGCCAGAACCAGGGGGCAGACTCGCCAGATTGCCTCGAGGCCCGCATTACGCCCCTGTCGGGTTGCCGTCATCGCGGGGCAAGCCCTGATGGAGACAATGGGCAACGAGCGGGGGTTGAAAAGCGCCGCGGGCCTGGTACAATGGCCCGTGGTTCCCCCTGCCGCACAGGAGAGGCGATGGCTCTGGCGGGCGTTTCCAATCGCAGTGCCCTCGCGCTGATTCTCGGCGTGGGGCTGCTAGTCTTCGTCCCTTCCCTGTTCACCCGCGACCCGTGGAACCCCGATGAGCCGCGGGCGACCGAGGTGGCGCGCGAGATGGCCGAATCGGGCAACTACCTGGTGCCCCACCTCAACGGCGAGCCCTATTCTGACAAGCCGCCCGTCTTCTACTGGCTCGGCTCCGGCTTCTGGCACCTCGGCTTCGGCCTCAACTCGGGCCGCATGGTCTCTCTCCTCGCCTCCCTGGGCACCGCCCTCGTCGTCTACGCCATTGGGCGGCGGATGCACTCGTCCGAGACCGGGCTGGTCGCCGCCCTCGTGACCCTCACGGCCCAGCTCTTCCCCTTCATTGGCAAGCAGGGGGTGCTCGACCCGCTCCTGGCGTGCTTCACGACGGCGAGCATCTACTGTGCTGTCGCTGCCTTCGAGGGGGGCGAGCGGCGAGGCCGCTGGTGGCTCGCCGCCTATGTCCTGGCCGCCCTGGCCTTCCTCACAAAAGGCCCCGTGGGCGTCGCCGTGCCCCTCCTGGCCGCCGCAGCCTATGGCCTGCTGTGCCGCCGCGTCGTAGCCCGCCGCTCCGCGGCGGAAGACCTCCGCGTCGGAGACGCGGACCACGTGGCCCGCCCCTCCGGGGCGGAAGGCTCCCGTGTCGGAGACGCGGGCCACTCGATGGGCGGTTGGTGGCACCTGGCGGGCGCGGCGCTTCTCGTCGCCCTCGTCGCCGCGTGGCTCGTCCCCGCCTGTATCCACGGCGGCAAGGAGTACACGAACGACATTCTCTTTCAGCAGACAGCCCAGCGCATGGGCGAGGAGGCCAGCCACCGCCAGCCGCTGTACTTCTATCTGCTTTGGTCGCCCCTTTTCCTCCTTCCCTGGACGCCCCTCCTGGCGCTCGCCTTCGCGTGGGTGTTCCGGGGAGGACGGGACCGTGCCGCCACCCTGGCTGCGGCGTGGTTCATCGCCGTCTTCGTCTTCTTCACTCTCTTTTCTGGCAAGCGCGAGCGCTATCTCCTGCCCCTCGTCCCTGCTGCGGGCCTGCTGTGCGGTCGCTACTTCGTCGCCGTGCTGAGGGGAGAGGCCTCGCCCCTTCGCGGGCACCAGGGGCTATGGAAGGCCAGCTTCGTTCTCCTCGGCCTCATCGCCATCGGGCTGGGCGCCGTGGCGCTCGAGCCAGGGGCCGTGGCCCGCCGCTTTGCCAAGGACCCCGAGGTGATGGCCGAGGTGCGCGCCGCCCTGACCGCAGGCACCCTCATCGGCACGGGCATCGCGGGCATCGCGGCACTCGCCCTCTGCTTCTGGGGCATCCGCCTCCCGCGAGGCGCGGCGGGCGAGACCCGTCGCGTCCTCACCCTCGTCGCCGCCACGCTTGTCCTCGGCCTCGCCGTGGACCTGCTCGCCACGCCGATCATCAACCGCTTCAAGTCGGGCCGCGACCTCGTCGAGGCCGCCGGGCCTTACCTACGCGACGCCGACGAGGTGGTCCTCTACCAGTCCGACTACTCGGGCGTCTACAACCTCTTCGCCCGTCGCACCCGCATGCCCGTGGTCTACGAGGAGGAGGAACTGCGGCAGGCCGTCAAGCCCCCCCGCCGCGTCGCCGTCATCGCCAAGGAAGCGGTCGCCGACGGCTTGGCCCGCACACCCGGCCTCCGCCAGGTCGCCCGCGAGCGCGTCGGCCACCGCGGCCTCGTCGTCCTCGCCAACTGGCGTCCCTAACCTGCAGCCTCGGAAACTCAGAGTTTCCGAGGCTGGTCGAGGAGGTTTGGAGGGGAAGACAAGTCCCCTCCAAAGGGTGACAGCGGAGCGACGCGAGCCGGCGGAGCGTCGCGGAGCACAAGAGGGGCGGAGGCCCCTATTGGAACTTTGCGAGGCCTTGCGAGCTAAGTTCTTGGGAGTCCTGCCTTTAGGCAGTCTTCGCCCCCCCGCCGCCTCCCACTGCCCCGCCCGAACGGGTCACGCGCCCCGCTTTTCCTTCACCTCGAACAGATTGCCGTCAGCGTCCTTGGTGAACGTGATCAGGGACTCTCCCTTGGGGACGCGGATGGTCTCGACCTGGGCGCTCTCGCACCTCCGCAGGAACTCGGGCAGGTTCTCCACCGCGATGCAGGCGTGTTCGACACGACCCGCGGGCGCCCCGGGGCAGATGAAGACCTCGAAGTGGGCCGCGGCCCCAGTGTAGTTGATGACCGTCATCTCGCGGTCAATGCCGAAGAGCGCGCGGCCAATCGCCGCCGGCAGCACCTTCGGCTCGGCCTTCCTCAGCCCGAGCAGGCCAACGTAGAACCCGTCCGCCCTCTCCTCGGAACTTGACGCAAGCGCCACGTGCAACAACTCCATTCCGAGTCTCCGGACTGGGGCCTACTCGTTGGGCCTGATGATGACCTTGAGCGACTCCTGGCCGTCGAGGACGAGGCGGAAGCCCTCCGCCGTCTCGCTCAACGGCAGGGTGTGGGTGATCATGTCGTCCACCGCGATCCTGCCCGACGCGATGAGTTGCAGCGATTCCTCCCAATCGGGTGGCCCGCAGTAGTACGACGTGAGAATGGTAATCTCTTTCCGCCAGAAATCGTTCAGGGGAACGGTGATGGGCTTCTCCGGGCCGGGGACGGCGAAGACGACGACCGTGCCCCCCTGGTCCACGCACTTCCAGGCGGCCTCGACGGCGGACATGGCCGATGTGCAGAGGATCACCACGTCGGCCAGCCGTCCCGCTTCCGCGGCAAGGCGCTTCGGCACGTCTTCGGCGGTGTTGATGGTTGCTGCCGCGCCGGCCTTCTGGGCAAAGGCCAGGCGGTTGGCATTGATGTCGGACGCCACGACGCATGCACCCCGCGCGTGTGCCAGCTTCACGTGGAGCAGGCCCGACATGCCGCAGCCGAGGACCAGAACGCTCTGGCCGTCCTTCAGCTTGGCCAGGCGTTGCGCCCTCACGGCGCACGCCAGCGGCTCGACGAACGTGCTCTGGTCGTAGGTCACGTGGTCCGGCAGCAGGAGGGTCCCGTTTTCCACGATGGTCTCGGGCACCAGAACGTACTCAGCAAAGGCCCCCGGCAGCCTCTCCTTGACCACGGAGCACTGGGGATAGTGGCCATCCCTGCAATAGCGGCATTCCAGGCAGGGCACCTTGGGCGCGAGGAACACGCGGTCGCCCGGCTTGAACTTCGTGAGCGAGGCCCCGACCTCGACGACCTGCGCGCCCAGCTCGTGGCCTTGCACGAGAGGCGCCCTGGGCAGCCGATACCACTCCACCACGTCGCTTCCGCAGATGCCGCACGACATCACCCTGGCCAGCATCTCCCTCGGCCCGGGCTTCGGCGTGGGCACCTCCTCGACCCGAATGTCCCGGTTGTTGTACCACAGGGACACCTTCATCGGCTGCACTCCTCAAGGGCCTCGGGGCTCGGCCCACACGGCCTGCCATGCGTCCGTATCGCCAAAGCGCCCATTGTGGGTCAACCATTGAGCGGGGACGCTTGGCCCGCAATGGCAAGATGACGCGCGAGGCGCCGGCTTGGCGTAGGGACTACCCGATTGCGTCGAAGCCCTGCTGCTTGAAGTGAGGATCGTAGCAGAACACCCTGGTGGTCCCAATCCGGCGCATCACCTCGAAGCTCACGAAGTCCACCAGGCTCACCTGCCCACGAGCCGCACCCAGCAACGCACCCATCCCCGCCTGATGAGTTGCCTCGTCCACCCAATGAACCCGAACGACGGGGCAGACGTCCTGGTGGAAGCTGCGCACTGCCCCGAGCCCGAAGCGACGCTGGATCAGGCAGATTGTCTCCACGAGCACGTAGTTGGAGCAGATCAGCGACTCGTTCTGCCGCGCGAACTCCTCGAAGCGCTGCCTAAATAACTCGCCACGATTCTGAATCAATGTGGGCGGGGCCTCTGCGCCCCGCGACACCCTGCGCGGGGCAGAGACGCCCCGCCCACAGGCCTGCGCAATTCCGGCACACGTTCCTTCCTGAGC
>VGYV01000688.1 GCA_016872855.1 Planctomycetota bacterium | reverse complement strand
GCGCCTCCGCGACCAGAAGCTCACCACCACCGGCGCCTACAAGAGCGCCGAGGACTGGGACCGCTACGGCACCTATCTCTACCGCAAGAACGGCTTCTCCATCCACGGCGCCCAGGGCCTCGAGGTCCTGCACCTTATGCGCGCCATGGAACTCCTCAAGATGGAGCCTTGACCATGCGATACTCGGTGGCTCTTGTCGTGCTGCTGGCCGCGGCCGCGCAGGCTGGGCAGCTTGCCACGGGCAATGCCCTCGGCTGCGAGCACGTGGCGTTCGTGCGGGCGGGCGTCGTCGGTGGACTGGTGGGGCCGGCACGCGAGTGCGCGGCGGGCGACAACCGCGACATCCGTTGCTGCCTGGCCCCCGACGGCGCTATCTGGGTGCCCGACTCCCGCGACTGCCTGGTCTACCGCATCAAGGACGGCCAGGCACGCATCGTGGCCGGCTGCGGCGTCAAGGGCTACCGCGACGGCCCAGCCGACCGCGCGATGTTTGACTTCGGCGTCGGCTCTTACTGTGACGTGGAGACCAACTGCGACGCCGCGGGAAACATCTACGTCTCCGACATGATGAACAACGCCATCCGGCGAATCTTCAGGAAGCAGGAGTCCGCCCCTCCGGGGCGGAAGGACTCCGCGTCGGAGACGCGGACTACGCGGCCCGACGGGACCTGGTGGGTCGAGACCGTGTCGGGCGGCGGCAAGAAGGGCCGCGAGCCGAAGAAGGGCGAGTGGATTCCCGCCTCCGAGCTTCGCTTCGGCGGAGCCTCCCGCTTCGCCGTGGCCGACGACGGCACGCTCTTCTTCGCCAACTACGGCGGCATCTACCAGGTCAAGGAGGGGAAGGCCACCCGCCTCGCCACCCACGAGGAACTCCAGGCGCAGCTCGGCCCCAAGAAGCCCATCGCCGACTGGCACGTCGGCGGCTCGCACATCACGCCCGACGGCGTCTTCTACTGGGTGCCCGGCGGCCAGGAAATCTATCGCTTCGATACCAAGACGGGCAGGGCCGAAATCGTCGCGGGCGAGGGGCCGAAGCAGACCGACGCCGCAACCGTGCGCGAGAGCGGCTTCCACACCGTGGACGTCGTCTACTCCCGCGACGCCTCGGTCATCTACACCGGCGGCGGCGACGAATCGGTCCCCCGCCGCATCCACAACGGCACAGTCAAACACCTTCAGAAGGACGGCACATTCAAGGCGGGCAAGGAGCAGGACCGCGACAACTGGCGTCTCTACCAGGTCGCCTTCCTCAGCCCCGAGGGCGACCTCTACACCTTCTGCGGCATCTACGCCTGGGCCGGATGGCTCGTCAAGGTCCGCTTCGCGAAGGAGTAGGCCACTCCTCAATCGTCCTCGTCCTCGTCGTCGTCCTCGTCCTCGAAAGGTGTTGGGTGTTAGGTGTTCGGGGTAAGAAGCAGGAGTTCTCAGATGCGAGCCCTCGTGTTGCTGCTTGCGAGCTTTGGCTCGATGGCTGCTGCGGCGGAGCTAGTTGTGGGCGAGCCAGTGACCATCGCTCCCGAATGCGTGCGCGATGGAGCACTGGTCCAGGCCACGCCCGCCGCGGCGTTCGGGAAGAAGGTGTACCTCATCGTCTGGTCCGATGGCTCGCGAATGCTGGGGAAGGAGACCGCCGACATCTATTGCGCCCGCGTCGAGCCTGGCACGGGCAATAGCCTTGATCCCAAAGGCATCGTTGTGTGCAAGGCCGAGAACCTCCAGAGCCGCCCGGCGGTGGCCTTCGATGGCACGAACTTCCTCGTGGCCTGGGAAGACCTGCGGAATGGGATGGACCACGACATCTACGCCGCCCGCGTCTCCGAAGAAGGCAAGGTTCTTGATTCCGACGGCTTCCCCGTCGTCAAGCGAGCCAACAACCAGGCCTGGCCCGCCGTGGCATTCGCCGCAGGCAACTACATCGTCGCTTGGATGGACGCCCGCCAATATCCCGTCTATGGCATCTACTTCGCCCGCGTGACGCCCGAGGGCAAGGTGCTCGATCCCGAGGGTCTTCCCGCCGACGTCGAGGATGCCGCGAAAATCGCCAAGCTCAAGCCCGTGGCCCGCGACTCCGTCGCGGAACCATCCGCCGCGGAGCGGCGGGCTACTACGGAGACCTGGATGGGCGACAAGGACTACTGGTGGCAGCCCCTCGCCTCCCGCACCTGCCCCGCCGCCTCCTCCAACGGCACTTCCGTGCTCCTCGTCTACACCAAGGAGTATCCCTTCGCCGGCTCGGGCCGCCCTGGGCTGGCGGCCACGCTCATCCGTGGCGCCGATGCCAGCGTCTCACAGCCCGTCAAGGTCGCGGGCGGCCCATCGCCGGCCTGGACGGGCAAGGGCTGGGCACTCGGCGGCCCAGCCTGGCAAAGCGGCTGGACGCCGACGCCCTTCCTCGGCGCTGCGTTCCTGCCCGAGACCCCCGTCGAGGCGAAGGAGTCCGCGTCTCCGACGCGGAAGCCCTCCGCCCCGGAGGGGCGGACTCCGGGGGACGCGGGGGCCACGGTGGATGTCGTGAAGATGTTCGGCGGCGGCTACAACGTCGGCAAAGGCTCCACCGCCAGCTTCCCCTCCGCCGCCGCCTCGAACGGCAGGAACACCATCGTCGCCATGCAATACGCCTGGAGAGAGAAATCGGGCGACAAGCGGCCCGTCTTCGCCATCCTCGCACTTCGCGTCTCAACCGAGGGCGAGTTCAAACTCCTCGACCCAACGCCGCTGACCATCGCCTCGGCCACCAGCCCGCAAAGCGTGGGCCACCCGGCCATCGCGGCCGGCCCGAAGGGCGAATACCTGCTCGCCTGCCAGTCCGATTCCGACGTGGCCAAGTGCCCCATCATCGCCCGCATCGTGCGGGAGGAATAGGAGAAGCTCCAGTGAGACTCATTGCCTTCTTTCTCACCGCCTCGCTTTCCCTGCCGGCCCTCGCCGCCGAGAAGCCGACATTCGCCACGCCGCCAAAGGCTGCACAGGACGCCCGCGGAACCAGGGTGAGCTTCACGGTCTCCGCACCCACCGATGGGCGGCGCCTGTGCCGCCTCGACCCCAGGGGCGCCGTGCCCGAGGCCAAGTTCGCCTTCGCCTCCCTCTGGCCGCCAAAGGGCGTCCTGCCCAACAGCGGCGGCGGGCCCACCCATCTCAAGGCGTCGCCCGATGGCAAGTATCTCTACCTCTCCGGCTCGTACTCGTCGAAGACGGCCTACGGCCACGTGCCTGACCCGCGTTTCCCACCGGGCCAGGTCTATCGAATGGAGGTCGGCAAGGACGCCATGGAGCCCTTTGCCAAGCTCCCAACCGTCGGCGAGAACCCCGCCAAGGCCGGCTACCGCTGGATCAGCAAGCATATCTCCCACCCCATGAACTACACAGTGCCTCACGGCCCCATCCACGGCGTGGCGGCGGACAAGGCGGGGAACGTGTACGTGGCCGACCAGGATAGCCAGTGCGTGGCTGTCTTCGATTCGGCGGCCAAGGAGCTGGGCAAGATTGATGTGCCCTATCCCGACCTCGTCGCGGTTCATCCCGCCACGGGAGCACTCTACGTGCTGACCAAAGAGATCAAAGGCTACCACCAGTACAAGAAGTCGCTGGTCAAGTGCTCCGGCAGGAGTCCGCCACCCCGTGGCGAAGAACCGCCGCGGAGCGGCGGGCCACCAGCGGGCTGGAAGGAGCCGAAGCAAGTGGCATTGCTCGAACTGGGCACGGACGCCGGCTCGATGCCCCAGATGGCCCTGTCGGCGGGCAGAGACACGACCGTTCTCTGGCTCAGCGGCCGGGCACCCGGAGCTGGCGACGGGTCGGGCGGCCTGATTGCTGTCGAGGACAAGGGGACGACGTGGGCTGCGTGGTGAAGTTCCGGCCCGAGGAGGGCGGTGCAATGCTGGGCAGCGACGAGGCGCAGCGTGCCGAAGCCTTCAGTGGCGTCGTGGCCACCTATCCTGGGCTGGCCCCCTTCAGCAAGGCGGGCCTCGGCGGAAACACCTGCTGCGTCTGCCGCGGCCCGCGGTTCGACGTGGACCGCTATGGCCGCCTCGCCCTCCCGAACGCCGTCACCTGCTCCGTCCTCCTCTACGACAATGCTGGCAACCGCCTCGCCGAGGTCGGAGCCTACGGCAACTTCGACTCCCAATTCATCAATCCCAATGCGAAGGAGGCCAAGCCCTCCTCGTTCGGTCGCCTGGCCAGTATACTCTGGCAGGGCAGGCCGTCAACTGGCACCGATACCCCAGCGAAAGGACCCTGGCGCCGCCTCCCATCCCGCCGCGGGGCGAACCGAGGCCTGCTCGTCGATCTGACGTTCTTAAGAACGTCAGAACGTCCGCACACCCTAAATGGCCTTCAGCGATTCGGCTCATTGGGGTAAGGACTGCCTGAAGGCAGGACTCCAAACGAGCCGCTCTCCTGGTTCGGAGTCCTGCCTTTAGGCAGTCTTGTCCCCTCTGAAGGC
>VGYV01000687.1 GCA_016872855.1 Planctomycetota bacterium | reverse complement strand
GGTGGGAACCGAGCCATTCGGCTACGCTCAGGCCAGGCCCGAGCGCCGTGGCAGAGCCATACGGCACAGGCGGCGCTCTTCGGGGCGCCGCCTGGTTTGGTTGTGCCGGCGGCCCCAAAGCGATAAATCCCAGGGGGTCTGGGGGACTGGTCCCCCAGGGCTTGCGCCCCAACATCTTGGGGGCACCCACAGGAAACCCGGAGGAGCCACTCTTATATCACCCGCCCTTGCATCGTTCGCCATTTTCCGTATTGTGTGAGGCAAAGAACAGGAGGTGGACCATGTCCTCGCTTCTCGGTTGCGTTGCTGTCGCCTTGGCCTTCGGAACGCTTCTGGCGGCGGGGGCTGACCAGGACGTCCTGGTGCCGGTGCCGGAGGCGCTGGCCAAGCAGACTCCGCCGCCCAGGGCGAAGGCCGAGGTAGACGCCGTCCTCAAAGGGGCAGATGAGAAGGCCGAGACGCGCCCCATCCACGTCGTCCTCGTCGCCGGCAAGAAGGACCACGGGCCGGGCGAGCACGACTACCCCGCCTGGCAGAAGGCCTGGGCCAAGCTACTCGCAATGGCCGACAAGACGAAGGTGACGACCGCCTGGGAGAAGCCGTCGCCCGAGGACTTCAAGAGCGCCGACGTGATGGTGCTCTTCAAGCACACGGCGTGGCCGAAGGAGCTGAACGCGGATTTCGACGCGTACTTCGCCCGCGGCGGGGGGCTGGTGCTGCTCCACTTCGCGGTTGACGGCGCGGGGAACCACGATGCCGTGGCCGAGCGGATCGGCCTGTGCTGGGCAGGCGGCTCGAAGTTCCGACACGGCCCGGTTGACCTCGCCTTCGACGCCAAGTGCGACCACCCCATCGCCCGCGGCTTCGCGGGCACCAAGGTGCACTTCGAGGACGAGACCTACTGGAACCTCAAGGGCGACCCCGCCCGCATCCAACTGCTCGCCACCGGCGTGGAGAAGGGCGAGCCAAAGCCCATCCCGCTCCTCTGGAACGTCGAGACCGGGAAAGGCCGAGTCCACGTCAACATCCTCGGCCACTACAACTGGACTTTCAACGATGCCCTGGCCCGCGTCCTCATCTTCCGCGCCATTGCCTGGGCCGCAAAGGAGCCGGTTGACCGCTTCAACGCCATCGTGGCCGCGGGGACGACGCTGAGATGAAGGCCGCTATCATCGCACTCGCCACGCTCGCCGCCGGGGCGGCGGAAGAGCGCCTGTTCCCCGACAAGGCCGGCGTGGTGGACGTGAAGGCGCAATACGGCGCGAAGGGCGACGGGAAGGCCGACGATTGGGCGGCCATCCAGAAGTCGATTGACGAGAACAAGCGGAAGTGGCGCGTTCTCTGCTTCCCGAACGGCACCTACCTGGTGACGAAGAAGCTCACGTACGGGAGGGACCTCGAACAGGCGAAGCAGTTGGTCCTCCAGGGGCAGTCGCGCGAGGGCACCATCATCCGCCTCGCGGACAACGCGGCCGACTTCGACGACCCCGGCAACAAGAACTACCTGCTCACGATGTTCGAGGGCCGCGCCACCGGCATGGCCTTCCACAACTCCATCCACGACATGACCTTCGACGTGGGAAGGGGCAACCCAGGGGCGGTCGGCGTCCAGTGGATGAACAACAACACGGGCTGCATGCGAAACGTGACCATTCGGTCGAGCGACCCCGAAGGGAAGGGCGCGGTCGGCCTTGACCTCACCCGCACCGAGCCGGGGCCGGGCCTCATCAAGAACGTCCTCATCGAGGGCTTCGACTACGGCATTGATGCGTTGCCAGGCCCGTTCAGCATGACCTTCGAGCACATCATGCTGAAGGGCCAGCGGGTCGCCGGCATCCGCAACAAGTGGCACACCCTCACCATCCGCCGCCTCGAGAGCACGAACAGGGTGCCCGCTATCCTCACCACCGACCGCAGCGGGATGATCACCCTCCTGGAGTCGAGCCTGACGGGTGGGGCAGGGGAGGCGGCGATCGTCAACAGGGGCATGCTCCTCCTCCGCGACGTCAAGCAGAGCGGTTATGGCAAGCTGGTCAAGAACGACGGCGTCCCCGATGTCGAGGGGCAGGCGGTGGACGAATACGTCTCGCACCCGCCCAAGTCGGCCCATAGCGCGTTCTCAAGCCCACGCCGCACCCTGCGCCTGCCCATCGAGGAAACGCCCGACCTGCCCTGGGACCCGCCCGACAAGTGGGCGGTCGTGGACCCCGCCACGCTCAAGGCGAAGGACGACGACACGCCGGCCATCCAGGCCGCCTTCGACCAGGCCGGAAAGGACGCGAAAACCACCGTCTGCATCCCAGGCGGGATCAAGGAGGGGCTGATCCGCTTCGGCGACACGGTGCGCGTCCACGGCTCCGTCCGCCGAGTCATCGGCATGGACACCACGCTCTGCGTCACCCCTGCCTTCCGAACGTCGGGCAAGCCGATGTTCCGCATCGAGGACGTGGCGAGCGATGTTGTCGTGATCGAGCGATTCACCGTCGTCGAGTGGGCCAAGGGCAACAAGTTCACCTGGGTCGAGCATGCTACACCCAAGACCCTCGTGATGCGCGACATTGGCTCGATGTCGCCCGAGGCGGCGCCCTACGTGGCGGCGCCGAACGCGGGCAAGCTCTTTGTCGAGAACTCCTGCTCCTGCCTCTGGGTCCTCCGCAAGGGGCAGAAGGTCTGGATGCGGCAGATCAACCCCGAGACCAATGCCATCGGCATCACGAACGAAGGGGCCGACCTCTGGATTCTCGGCCTCAAGACCGAGAACGGCGGGGCCACGGTCATCAAGACCACCAATGACGGCCGCACCGAGCTCCTCGGCGGCCAGAACTACTCGTCGTGGCCGCCCATCAAGCCCAAGCAGCCGATGTTCGTGGTCGAGGACGCCGCCGCCTGCTTCTCGCTCGGCGGACTGTCGTTTGTCAAGGACCGCGGCTTCGAGGTGGCCATCCGCGAGGTTCGCAAGGGAGTTGCCCGCGAGCTTTCCGTGAGGAGTGCCGACGCCGGCGGCCGGGGCCACGCCGGCGCCTTCCCCCTCATCACGGCCTTCGAGGAGCCGGCCAAGTAGTCTCCCGGTTCGTAGTGCGGCCTTCAGGCCGTCCCTTCCTCCCCAGGTTCACGGGGGGATTGAGGGGGGCAGACGCGGGGCAGAGACGCCCCGCCCACAGGACGGGCTGAAGCCCGCACTACAAACGTTGCCGCTCCGGTGATGAGAGCACGCCCAAACTTGTTTGGGCGTGCCGGGTTTGGTAACGCAGCGGCGCTGCCGCACGTCCTTCTATGGACATGCATGGGGAGAAGGAGAAGCGTTCTTGCCCCTGCGTCGTGAGACCTGGCTCGTCATCGCCATCGCGGCTGCGTCGCTGGCGCTTCGGCTGGCAATGGCGGTGGATATGGACGTTTTCCAGGACGAGGCCTACTACTGGTGGGGCGCTCAGTGGGGCCTCATGGGCTTCTGCCCGCACCCGCCCGGAACATCCGTGGCGGTGTGGGCTGGCACGCAGGCGTTTGGCGACACGCTGCTGGGGCTCAGGGTGGGCTCGCTCGCCTGGGGCACTGGGGCGATTGTCCTCGCCTGCGCGCTCGGGCGCGAGCTCTATGGGCCACGCGCCGGCCTCTGGGCCGCGGCACTGCTCGCCGCCTGCCCCCTCTTCATGGGCATCGGGGCCATAACGACGCCCGACAGCCTCCTGGTCTTCCTCTGGCTCCTCTTCCTGTGGTCAGTGCGCCGCGCGGCCACGGGCGGCGGCGGGCGCTGGTGGCTCCTCAGCGGACTCGTCCTGGCCGCGGGCCTCTACACCAAGTACATCATGGTGCTCGCGCTGCCCGCGGCGTTCGTGGCGCTGATCGCGACGCGGGAGGGGCGCGGTGCGCTGCGGACGCCTTGGCCCTGGGCCGCCGCAGGAATCGGCCTCGCGCTCTTCCTGCCCGTCTTCGCAGCCTGGAACTGGTCGCTCGGCTGGCCCAGCATACGCTATCACCTCGTCTCGCGCCACGTCTGGGACCCGGAGTGGGAACGCGTGGGGCGCTACGTGCTGACCCACGCCGGCGCGCTGTCGCCCGTCCTCTTCGTGGCCGCGCTGGGCGCATTCGTGGCCGCGGCGATGGCCTGGCGGCGCGGCGACGCCCGCGGCCCCTGGCTCCTCGCCTTCGGCGCTCTGCCCATCCTCTTCTTCCTCCCGCCAAGCGTCCTCACCGAGCACCAGCTCATGCAGGTGCAGTGGGACGAGCTCGGCTACGCGGTGGGCATAGTCGCCTTGGGGGGCCTTGTGGGAGGCGAGGCCGCCCCGCGAATGCGGTGGCGCCGGCTTCTGGGCGCCGGGGCACTGGCCCTTGCGTGCCTGGAGAGCGCCGTGCTGCTCATCGGGCTGCTCTGGCCCGCGGGCTGCGTGGCCCTCGGGGTGAGGCCGCCCGGGCTTCAGCAGCTCGGCTGGCGGGAGGCCGCACGACGCGTCCAGA
>VGYV01000686.1 GCA_016872855.1 Planctomycetota bacterium | reverse complement strand
CCTGGGCGTAGACCTCGTGGCGCTCAAGGCCTGCACGTTCGACTGCGTCTACTGCCAGCTCGGGCGCACGACGGAGCGGGTGCCCATTGCCGGCAATGGGCGCGGGGAGCGCCGCCGCTTCGTCCCCCCCGATGATGTGGTGGCCGAGGTGCGGCAAGTGCTCGACTCCGGAGTTGCCGTGGACTACGTGACGCTTTCCGGCTCGGGCGAGCCGACGCTGAGCCTCGACCTGGGCCGCGTGATCCGCGCCATCAAGGGCTTCAGCCGCGTGCCCGTCGCCGTCCTCACCAACGGCTCGCTCCTGGGCCGGCCCGACGTGCGGGCCGACCTGGCCGAGGCCGACCTCGTGGTCCCCTCGCTCGACGCCGGCACGCAGGCGGCCTTCGAGCGGGTGAACCGCCCACCGAAGGGCATGGACGTGCGGGACGTGGCCCGCGGCATCCGCGACTTCTCGCTCGGCTTCGCAGGCCAGGTCTGGCTCGAAGTCCTCGCCGTCGCGGGCCTCAACGACACGCCCGACGAGGCCCGCGCCATCGTGGGGCTGCTCGAAGGCGCGCGGATTGACAAGGTGCAGCTCAACACCGTCGTCCGCGCCCCCGCCGAGGCGTGGGCCGAACCCGCGGGCGAGGAGCGGCTGAGGGAGCTGGCCTTGGTGCTCGAAGGCTTGGCGCCCGTCGAGATAATTGGCCGCTACGCGCGCCGCGAGCACGCGGCACAGGCGACCGACGCCCAGGGACGCATCCTGGCCACGCTCGCCCGCCGCCCCTGCGGGGCCGCCGAGTTGGCGGCGAGCCTCGGGCTCCACCCCGCCCTCGTCGCCAAGCTCCTCGAAGAGCTCTGCCACGTGGGCACCGTCGAGCGCACCCACGTCGGCAGCGCCGCGCAGTACCGCATCCTGCTACGATAGGAGAGTGCGCAACCGATGCACACGTCCGTGATGCGGACCTTGTCGAGTCCAATGCGCCCGGCCCAGCCCGCAGGGCGGCAGGGGATAGCCACGGGCGTAAGCCCGTGGAAGAGGGTCGCACCCACGGCGCAGCCCCCGCAGGGGGCGGCAGAAGCCAGGGGACGCGGGCAAGTCGCCGCCTCTGCCGCCCCTGCGGGGGCTGAGCGTGGGGCGCAACGGCGTCCCACGGGCTTACGCCCGTGGCTATCCCCTACCGCCCGCCAACCGGCGGGCTGAAACGCGCTTGGCGCCACGATCCCATGCCACTCGTCTCAGGCACTCCTCAGAGACAGAAGGACAAGCAATGGGCGATTACTGGAGCAGGGACCGCGAGCTTCGGTTCAACCGCATCGAGGCCGAGGCCGCGGGCTTCGGGCTGAAGGTCATGGAGGTGAACAAGAAGCCGAAGCCGTGGGGCGGCTTCGTCCGCTTCGAGCGCGACTCCCTCGACGCCTTCCGCCGGGCCTACTGGCACAAGGGCCTCAGCCCCTACTGGCACGACGTGCTCGCCGGCCTCTGGCAGGCCGAAGACCTCGAGCAGCGCGAGCTGACCCTCGACGCCAAGCTCCTCCTCCTCGAGCCCGGCAAGCGCTTCAGCCTCCAGGCCCACCGGCGCCGCTCCGAGCTATGGCGCGTCATCGAGGGACCCGTCCTCATCGTCCTGGGCAACAGCGAGGAGGAGCTGCACGACATCGAGATGCGCCCTGGCGAGATCATCCGCATCCGCAGCGGCCAGCTCCACCGCGCCGCCGCCCCCGCCCTCCACTGGGGCGTCGTCGCCGAGTTCTGGCACCACGACGACCCCGCGAACCCCTCGAGCGAGGACGACGTGGTCCGCCACGCCGACGACTACGACCGCGTGGGGGAAGACTCCGAGGAGTGAGAAGTGAGAGTGAAGAGTGAGAAATCAAGAGTGAAGAGACAGAAGTGAGGAAATCTCCGCCGCGCGCTCTTCGTTTGTCACTATCCGCTCCCGCTCCCGCTCCGCACTCCTCACTCTCACTCTCCACTCCTCACTCTCCGCTACCCCAGCGTGAAGCCGCTGCCCTGGCGGCCGGCCAGCCAGTCAATGACGAGCCAGAGGCCGGCCGTGGTGAAGGCGCCGAGGATCATGCCGAGGAAGACGGGGCGAGTGCGGCGGTAGAGCGAGATGCCGCCCATCTTCAGGACGATGATCTTGATGAGCCACGCGATGAAGATGCTGAACCAGACGTGGAACGTCGGGTGCGTGAGGCCCACGGCCAGGCCCGCCGGGTGAATGGGCCACCAGGGGAAGCGGTAGCGGCACGTCATCAGGAGGCTCATGAGCGCGGCCCCAATGCCCAGGAAGCCGAGCTTGCCCCACGAGGTGCCCTCGCCAATCCTGTCCTGGAGCGGCATGTGGTTGATCATCCAGGTGCCGGTGCAGTTGGTCATGCCGCCGAACTGCCAGCTCCCCAGGTTCATCCCGCCGCGGGCGTAGCCGATGAGGAGGACGGCGGCCATTGAGGCGACGATGCCGACGACGAGTGCGAGGAACATAGCGCCAAAGAGGCGGCGGGGCCGCACGCCCGCGGCGTCGCCCATCTTCGCGCCCGTGGCCGCCGAGGTCATGACGATGGTGCGGGTGTCGCCCGACCAGCAGAGGGCGAGGCCGAGGTTGACCGCGCTGGCCGGTCCGAGGCCGGCGGGGCCGAAGATGCTGTGGGTGAGGGCCGAGGGGGTGACGGGCGTGCGCGCGTAGGCCAGCCCGGCCTCGCAGATGATCTTGGTGAGGCCCAGGAAGGCGATGAGGGCGCCGACGATGAAGATGAGGGCGTGGCCGAGCGCGAGGCCCGAGCGGGTCATCCAGGCCACCACGTAGGCCAGGCCGATGACAAGGCCGATGAGGGCGGCGCGATACGAGAGCAGCTCGCGGCCGTCGTCGACGTCCGGCGCGTTGAAGAATGCCTTGCGGAAGACGCCGCGCAGGTGCTTGCGGGCCACCCAGAGGCCGATGAGCACGTAGGCGGTCACGGCGCCGAATGCCTGGTATGCCTCGGTGGGCTGGCCGGGGTCGCTGTAGAGCTCCTCGGCGCCGATGGTGAAGCCGATGCTCTTGAAGATGGCCTTTTCGATCATGAAGTACCACGCGAAGGCCCAGAGGCCGAGCAAGACGTCGGTGTTCACGAGGTAGGAGAGGCCGATGACTTCGAAGCGGACGAAGAAGGTGGAGTAGAGGACGCCAGGGATGATTTGGAGCCAGGCGCCGAGTTCGAAGACGGGCATGGCGGGCACGTATTTCTGGATGCCGTTGTAGGAGAAGATGAGCGCTGGGACGGCGAAGCCTGCCCACATCATCTTCGAGCGGAAGAGCGAGGGCCAGGCGGCGGTGGGGCTGGCGGTCGTGGCCATCTCGAGCGGGAGCTGGGCGAGGGGGAAGGTGAGCCGCTCGTGCTCGACCCACTGGCGCCGCAGGATGGTGACGACGCAGATCATCACGAGGTAGACGGCGAGGATGAAGGTGCTCCACCAGAAGAGGGGCGCGGCCCAGGCCTGCCAGGGCAGCGCCTCGTTTGGGGGGAGCCCCTCGAAGAAGTAGCGGAGCGCCGCGTCGTCGGTGGGCGCCGCCCAGGCCTTCAGGTGCGGGAGGATGTGCGCGTACCACTCGTTCTCGGGCGAGGCGTAGTAGCGGAGGCCGCCCGTGAGGCCCATCATGTTCATCGTGAAGCCCCACGAGGGGATGGCCGAGGCCAGGACGAGCATGACGTACACTGTGACCAGCTCCGCCGAGGAGAGGCCGAGGCGCGGCCCGAGCCGCCGCAGCAGGCCGTTGACGCCGAAGATGAGGAGGAAGAAGAGGAAGATGGCGCCGCCGGTCGAGAAGTCGGCGCACAGGGCCGAGCCGCGCACGACGAGGACGCCGAACGGCTCGCCGGCCGTCAGCGCCACGCAGAGCAGCGCGCCCACGGCCAACGAGCGGAGCGTCACCCCGCGCTCGGCGTCGGGCGTTAGTTGCTCGTCGGGCGGTGGCCCGGCCGCGTCTGCCTTCATCGCGCACTCCGGTCGCTCTGGGCGGCTCATTATACCCGACCGCGCCCCCGACCGCAATGCGGCGAGCAGCGGACAGCACCTCTGCTCCACGTTAGTCGAAGGGGAACCGATCTCAGTGGCGGGTTCTCGTGGCGACAAGCGTCCCGCTTGTCGAGGGGCGGAAAGAGCCATCACCCCCGGTCTGGGTGAGTTCCTTGGGAGCCCCGATTGGGGCGTACTATGACAGCCCAGGGCGAAGCCCTCATCTTTGCCCACATGTCCGGTCCGTGTAGCCCGCGAACGCGGGCGAGCCAGCCGTAGCCCAGGGCGACCGAAGGGAGCCCTGGGACAGGGCGTTCCCATGGCCCAAGCCCCCGAAGGGGGCGCTTCTCGGCCCCTGAATCGCCCCCTTCGGGGGCTCCCCGGTGGGTGGCCGCCTTCCCAGGGCTCCCTTCGGTCGCCCTGGGCTACTGCTCAGACGCCCCCATTCGGGGGCTAAGAAACTACGCGCCGCACG
>VGYV01000685.1 GCA_016872855.1 Planctomycetota bacterium | reverse complement strand
CGGGCTCGTCACCGCCCTCCTTGCCCTTCGTCTTGGGCTGGAGCTTCTTCCAGTGGGTGAGCACGGTGAAGACCACGCCTGAGTTATAGCCTTGTCTGTCGTCTCCCTCACCCTGGCTCGTGAAGGTCTCAGCGCGGCCCGCGACCTTGGCCTTGACCTGAAGGCTCTTCCTCAAAGAGTTCACACCCATGTCATCTTCGAGCTTCGCCGCGACGCTGACGCAGACAAACTGTTTGCCCTTGTCGGCGATATAGCTGCCGCCCCGAGGCCCGGCCGCCTTCAACCTCTTTGCCGTCCGCATTGATAGCACCTTCACAGGCGCGGCCTCCTCACCCGCCCTTGCCGCCGTGAGGAAGCCTAGCGCCACCATACCCAGACAGGCGGCGAACCGGCCCACTCGCGGCCAGAGCAGGTCATGACCGCCCCTGCGCATCCCCAGTCCATCCCCGCGGCTCCGTTCCATGGCGACGCCTCCTCGCAGTGCGTGGGCACCTCCCTTGCCGTCCCTCGGCCTCGATATGGCTCACAGCAAAGCGTGTGCCCGAACGCGCAACAAAGGAGGGGCTATCCCAGCAACCCAACTGTAACTCATTCTAGCGCAGTGACATGAGAACGTTGGCGTAGCTACATGGGAAGGCGGCGACTGCCGCCTGACGCCTTTGGACTGGAAAGGCCCTATCCAGGTCGCAGGCCCGGTCTGGAAAAGAACCAGCCGCCCGGTCCCGCTGCCGATTCGAGAACACGAACAGATGCCCCGGGAACACAGAAGGGCGCCACGGCGAGATCGCCGGTGGCGCCCTCTACGTCCAGCCCGTCAGCGCCCACTTTCATAGGCTTGGTGGAGGCGGCGGCCGGATTCGAACCGGCGGATAAGTGATTTGCAATCACTCGCCTTAGGCCACTTGGCTACGCCGCCGCCCAGTCGTGAGGCGTCAGGACTTGTTTTCGATCTGCTTCTTCGGCTGCGGCTCGGGCGAGGACTCGATTTCCTTTCGGACCTCGTCGCCGGTGTCGCGGAGGCCCTTCTTGAACTCGACGATGCCCTTGCCAATCGAGCGCATGACGGAGGGGAGCCGCGGGCCGAAGATGAGCAGGGTGATGATGCCAATGATGATCAGCTCGGGCATCCCGATGTTCTGGAAGAGCGCGAGCGGACAGGTGCTCAACATGTCAGATCACCTCAAAGGGGCCGATGGGCTGTTCCAATCGAAGCCACACTAGTGTAGCGCCCGGCGGGGCGAGGAGTCAAGCGCCGAACGAGGCTCAGAAGTCGTCATCTTCCTTCGGCTTGGGGCCGGGCTTGCGGCGAGGCCCCTGCTCAATCATCATGCGGACGCGGGTGACGAGGGAGAGGACCGGCTGGTGGGGGATGCGGGTGCGGATGTCCACCAGGTTCGCGCCGAAGCTGGCAAAGCTGGTGATCGGCTCCTCCGTGGGGTCGGCCTTGATGATTGCGCCGACCATTTGGCCAAAGAGAGGCTGTTGCTTGGCCGCCTCCTCGACGCCCTTGGCTAGAAGGCTGTTGAAGGAGATGTGCGCGGCGATGGCCGTGTTCCTGGGCGCGGCGGCCTGGAGGGCCTTCCAGGTGGGGCTGGCGTCGAAGCCGGGGGTGCCGGCGCCCTTGATGCGGTCGAGCATGCCGTTGAGGAGCTCGCCGCCGGGATTGCCCGAGGCGGCGGCGCCAAGGGTGCCGATGGCGGCGAACTCAGTGACCTGGGGCTGCCGCTGGCCCATCATCAGGGGGTTCGGCGGGGCGTCGGCCGGCGGGGTCACGGTCACGGTGAGGCGGTCAATGGCGGTGCCCTGGTGCTCGCGGGCGTTGGGCTTGTGCTCGATGGCCATCTTCATGCCGGCGCCCTCCATCATGGCGCCCAGGCCGCTCTTGGCGAACCACTCGACGCCGGCCTTGGTGGCGGCGCGGAACTTGTCGGGGTCGCCGATGCGGGCCACCTGGGCCGTCTGCATGCCGGGGTGGGCGGCGCCCGCGGCGATGGCCACGGCGGCCTCGCCGGTCTGGGTCGAGGCGAACATCAGCTCGCGCAGCTTGACCTGGTCCTCGGTCGTGAGGTCGAGGGGGGTGGCGATGGCCTTGAGGATGGCGTCGAAGAGGGGCTTGCCCTTCGTCACGTCCAGCTTGCCGGCCATGCTCATCACGGCTTCGGCGGGCAGGTACTTCACGAGGTCGGTCAGCTCGGTTGGCTGGCCGCTGAGGAAGGTGCCCAGCTCCGTGTCCTCGGTCGCGTAGAGGCGGCCCCAGAGGTCCACCGAGTCGTCCTTGAGCTCGATGGTGACGCTGGCGCGGCGCAGTTGCTTGGCGGCGAGGTTGATCAGGGGCGCGATGCACTTGACGATCTTGCCGATGTTGGCCATCGGGCCGGGCATCATCATCTGCCCGGCCTGCTGCTCGAGGTTCTTGAGCCAGGCCTCGATCTCGGCCTGGTACTCGGCCACGGCCTGGGCGGCGTAGACGGTGGCGTAGACGTCGGCGGTGCCGGCGAAGTCAGGGAACCTGCTGTAGATCTCGAAGCGTTCGGGGGTGATGGCGGCGAGGGCGGCCTTTTCGGGGCTGACGATGGCCACGTTGTCGCGCACCTCGAAGCCAATGGGGGCGTCCTCGGGATGAGCCTGGCGGAAGAGCGCGGCATCGGCAAGCCTGACGAGGACGACGGGGACCGGCTCGTTCTTGCCGAAGGCCTTGCCGCCGAGGAGCACGAGCGTGGACGGCTTGGCCCAGTCCACCCCCGCCCACTCGGGCGCCTGGGTGAGCATGGCGCCCAGGCCCTGCGCCTGGACGCCTGCGCCGGGGACGAATTTCTCGAAGAGCTTGGTCAGCTTCTCGAACAGGCCCTTGAGATTCGCCGCGCTGGCGCAGCCGAGCACCACGGTCTCACCGGCGCGCGCCTGGCCCGGCGCGCTCGCGAGCAGCACCGCTCCCAGAACCCCGACGAGAAGCACCCGACGGCTGATCGCACGCAGTCGCATCAGCGGCTCCTTCACTCAGAGGGCAGCACCCTACGACCCACGACCGAGCAGGTTCGTAGTGCGGGCTTCAGCCCGTATCTTCCCGAACGCGCCGCAAATCCAAGATACGGGCTGAAGCCCGCACTACAAACCCAGCTCTCCCTGCATGACGAATTATACGGCATGCGCCGGGGGAACTCAAGCGCCGAAGCACGTGCCGAGGGCCTTGGCGGCGCGGATGAGAGGGTGGTTGCGGGGGACCAGCTTGAGCCGTGCCACGGCCTTGGCGATGGGCACGGAGGTGATGGTGTCGCCCTTGAGGCAGACCATGCGGCCGAAGCGCCCGGCGGCGACCAGCTCCATCGCATGGTAGCCGAAGCGGGTGGCGAGCGCGCGGTCGTAGGCCGTGGGGCAGCCGCCGCGCTGGAGGTGGCCCAGGATGGTGTAGCGGGTCTCGAGGCCGCTGGCTTTCTCGATCTCACTCGCCAGCTTGGCCCCCACGCCGCCGAGGCGGATCGGGTCGTGGCTGTCGGTGAGGACGCGTTCGACGGTGAGCGAGCCCTTCTTCGGCTTCGCGCCCTCAGCGACGACCACGATGCTGAAGCGCCGCCCCGTGCGGCTCCGCTCCCTCACTTTCTCCACCACCTTCGCCAGGTCGTAGGGGATTTCGGGGATGAGAATGATGTCGCCGCCCCCCGCCACGCCCGCCTTGAGGGCGATCCAGCCGGCGTAGCGGCCCATCGTCTCGATCACCATCACGCGGTGGTGCGACATCGCCGTCGAGTGGATGCGGTCCACCGCGTCCGTCACGCAGGCCACGGCCGTGTCGTAGCCGAACGTCACGTCCGTCTCCGCCAGATCGTTGTCAATCGTCTTCGGCACGCCCACGACGGGCAGGCCGAGCGCCGTCAGCTTCGTCCCGATGTTCATCGTCCCGTCACCGCCCAGGAGCACGCAGGCGTCGAGCCGCCACCGCCGGGCGTTGGCCAAGAGCGTGCGGGTCATGTCGCGGAACACCTTCTTCCCGCCGCGTTCGGCCGGGAAGTGGAAGGGGTTGTGCTTGTTGGACGTGCCGAGGATGGTGCCGCCCTGGGTGAGGATGCCCGAGACATCGCCGTAGCCGAGCAGCTTGCCGTCGCCCTCGACGAAGCCGCGGAAGGCGTCGCGGATGCCGAAGACCTCGATGCCGTGGACGTTCATCGCCGTCTTGGCGACCGCTCGGATCACCGCGTTGAGCCCGGGGCAGTCGCCCCCGCCCGTCAGGATGCCGATGCGTCGAACCGCCGCTGCGCGTCGCGCCATGGGGGGCCTCCTTCCTTGGTGAGCCTGCATTATCGCAGCCCGCCCCGGCGTCGTCAAGCCGCAGGCGCGCGGGTGCAGTAACGGATTTGCACGCCGAAGCGGGCGTTCCTGTTTGTAGTTCGGCCTTCAGGCGGTCTTCAGGGCTGCCAGGGCCGACAGAGGAACCGCGTAAACGCCGAACTACGAACGAGGGC
>VGYV01000684.1 GCA_016872855.1 Planctomycetota bacterium | reverse complement strand
ACCTGGCTCAACGACTTCCTCGCCCCCTGACGCCCTCGGCCCGGCCACTTTCCCAGCCCGATTACGGCCCCTCGTCCTGGTGCCGCGCGGCGCTCCCCGGCCTCGCCCCCTCTGCCTCCTCCCGCGACAGAGCGCGCCGGCGTCATTCAATCATTCTATAGAATGATTGATCATCGAAACGCCCCCCTCACTGCGGCCACTGCCCGACGTCCTCGTTCGGTGGCGCCTTGGTCCGCCGTCGCCCCTCCCACTCCCCTTCCCGCGAGAGGGCGCGCCGGCGTCACTCAATCATTCTATAGAATGATTGATCCTCCGGAGGACCACACCCCGGGCCCCAGCTCTGCCCCCAGTCCTGCCGCCGTGGCGCCGGCCCCCGGCCCTGACCCGCCCCCTGCCCCCTTGCCCAGGCACCTTTGGATTCCCGCTCCGCCGCGCTATAATGCAGCGAGTCGGAGTGGCTGGACACGCAGGACCTTCGAACGGAGATGCGCCATGAGTGCGTGCGTGACCAGGCTGGTTGTGGGGGTGGCCGCCATCGTCCTCGCCGCCGCGACGGCGCTGGGCGAGCTGTGCCCGAAGTGCCGCGACCTGGCTTTCACGACGGATGTCGGCCACTGCGCCGAATGCCCGAACACCACGGGCAGCAGGGCACTGAAGCTATGCAAGAAGTGCAGCACCAGGCTCGGCCAGTGCGAGCACTGCCGCGCCCCCGTCAAGAAGGGCGCTGACATCACGCTCGGCGACGACGCCAACGGCAAGACCGTCGCCGCCCAGCCGAACCAGACCCTCCTCGTCAAGCTCCGAGGCAACCCCACCACCGGCTACCAGTGGAGCCTCGCCAAGCTCGAAGGCGACGCCATCGAGGCCGTGGGCAAGCCTGACTACGTGGGCGACAAGAGCCCGCGGGAGATCGTCGGCACGGGCGGCACCTACCACTTCACCTTCCGAGCCGTCAAGCCCGGCAAAGCCACCCTCACCCTCGCCTACGCCCGCCCCTGGGAGAAGGACACCCCGCCCATCAAGTCCTTCACCCTCACCGTCGAGGTGAAGGAACCGGCCGCGAAGGCCAAGCAGTAGGCCCAACACTCCTCGTCCCCACGCTGGAGGGCGCGTTGCCCAAACCCTATCCAGGGGATCAACCCCGTTCGGAGTCCCGCCTTCAGGCGGATTGGGGCAGGAGAAAACCGCCTGAAGGCGGCACTCCCAACGAGTTCACTCTTTGGGCAACACGCCCTGGAGCGTGGGGACGAGTGGCGGCGTTGAGGCACGCGGCGAAGTGGGCCATCTGGTCGGCGAAGGTGTCGCCGCCGAGCTGGTCGTTGCGCGCCTTGAGGTTAGGCGGAAAGCATAGAGCAAACGCCTTTTGGCTGCAAGTGGATTGACAAAGGGCGTCTGGTATGGTAAACATATCTTCTGAGGCGACGGATGGGGAGCCGGTCGGGATTGCCTGCGCCCGGCCGGCACGGAGAGACGGGTGCAGGCGCAGCATAGGAGAAGCCCGTATGGGCAGACGCACCGCGCTGGGGCTCGGCCTTGCCACCGCGCTCGCCGGACTGACCGGCTGCACGACCTGGCAGGGCGGTGTCGGCGGGTTCCTCAAGACCCGCCTCAAGGACATGATGGAGATGGCCGACATCGGGGTCACGGTCACCGAGACGGCGCAGTTCTCCTTCTACGCCGCCCTCCTGTCGGTCGGCCCTGGCGGCTACGGCGAGGTGAACGGCCGCTTCTACGGCATGGGCGGCGGCGACATCGGGGCCATGAAAATCCAGTACAAGCACGTCGGCCTCATGGCCTGGGGCCAGGAAGAGGTCGGCTGGGGCGACGGCCTGTGCGGCAACTTCGGCGACCCGGACCCCAATGACCCCGAGAAGATCAACAAGCAGGGCGTCGGCATCGTCGGCATCGTCCGCCCGCCCTACGACGGGCGGCCCGGCGGGAGGCCCACCTGAACGAAGTACTTCCACGTAGGTTACGTGGGTGTAGTGCTGAACGCAGGCTTCGCTCAGATGGTGGACGGCATGGCTGGCTGGATGGGCCTCGACCCCGCCGGCGACGACAATCCTCAGTACAAGTACGGCCGTTGGCCCTGGGAGGAGCCCCGCTCCGCCCCCAAGCCCCCGGCCGAGAAGCCCGCGGCAACTCCCGCGAGCAAGACCAAGTAGCGCACCGCACGCGGCCACGCGAAGGGGGGCTTCCGCCCAGGAAGCCCCCTTTCCGCGCCCCCCTTGACCTCCCGCCGCTCACGGTCTGCCCAAGCCGGTTGACGCCTGGGTAAGAGGCGGGTATACTGACCAATGCGCGGTGTCCCTACGCTCCGGAGGACGAGGCATGCCCAGCCCCAGGGTTGATGCGCTACGGGACAAGGTGGCCGGGTTCTGCCGTAAGTGGCGGGTCACGGAGCTGGCGCTCTTCGGCTCCGTGCTGCGCGAGGACTTCGGCCCGGACAGCGACATTGATGTCCTGGCCAGCTTCGCCCCTGGTGCCCATTGGAGCCTGTGGGACCACTACGAGATGGAACAAGAGCTTGGGGCATTGCTTGGGCGCCGGGTGGACCTTCTGACTCGACGCTCGGTGGAGCAAAGCCAGAACTGGATTCGGCGCAAGGCGATACTGGAAAGCGCAGAGACCATCTATGGCCGGGGATGACGCGCACATCCTGGACATGCTCATGGCGTGCCGGCGTGTGACCGAGGCCATTGAAGGGCGCTCCCTCGAGTCCTTCCTGTGCGACTGGAAGCTCCAGTCGGTCGTCCAACACCAGCTCATCATCCTTGGTGAGGCCGCCAAGCGGCTGTCGTGGGAGTTCCGGGACCGCCATCCCGACATTCCATGGGCAGCCATCGCAGGGCAGCGCGATATTCTGATCCACCGCTACCACGGTGTGGACCTGGATGAGGTCTGGATTGCCGCCACGGAGAGGGTTCCCCTTCTGGCCCGGTTCCTTGAGACCCTTGGCCCAGCGGCCGGTGCCGCTGAGGATGGCGCATGACCTCACGCGAGCGGATGCGGTGTGCGGCGAAGGGGGGGAGACCCGATAGGGTGCCGGTGTCGCCCTGGGGCTTCGGGCATATCCCACCCGAGAGCGACCTCGGCCGTGAGCTGGTCGCCAAGTGCGACATGTGGGTCGAAGGCTGGGGCGGCGGATTCTCGTTCAGCGGGGCCAAGCTCGCATCCGAGACAACGACTGAGACGACGCCCGACGGGACGCTCACGACGACGCTCTATCACACGCCTGCCGGCACCCTCCGCTCCCGCCACAAGCGCACAGCCGTCACCTCCGCCACCATCGAGTTCCCCTGCAAGACGGCTCGTGACGTGGAGGCCCTGGTCGCCGTGCCCTACGCGCCGCACGCGCCCGACTTCAGGGGCTTCCACGACACGCGGGCGAAGTACGGCGACGCCGCGCTCGCGTGCATGGGCGTCTGCGACGCCGTGTGCTGGCCCGCGACCGTGCTCTCACCCGAAGACTTCTGCCTGCTGTGGGCCGACGCGCCGGACCTCTTCATCGAGATGTGCCGCGTGGCCTCCCAACGCCTCGGCGCCTACGTCGAGGCCGCCTGCAAAGCAGGCGTGGACGCCTTCCGCATCATCGGCGGCGAATACGTCACCGTCCAGCTTGGCCCAAAGGCCGTGCCCAAGCTCCTGGCTCCCTTCGACACCCGCCAAGTGGACATCATGCACCGCTACGGGGCCATCGTCCACTACCACAACCACGGCCCAATAATGCGCTTCCTCGACGCTCTGGCGGGCCTGCGCATTGATTCGATGGACCCGCTCGAGGCCCCGCCGTGCGGCGACTGCGCTCTGGCCGAGGCGAAGCGGGTGCTGAGGGGCCGCACCTGCATCGTGGGGAACCTGGACGATATGGAGGTGCTGGACCGCCTGCCCGAGCGCGAGGTGTGCGACATCGCCGCCGCGCGGCTCGAAGAGGCAGGCCCCGACGGCTTCATGCTCGGCGGCACCTCGTCGGGCACCTACGGCGAGCGCGCCGCCCGCAACTTCCTTGCTCTCGTCCGCGTCGCCGAGGCCTTCGCCGCCCGATGAGGCCGGCCACCCCCCCCACCCCTCTCCCTTCTAGATAGCTCGCCACGATTCCCGGTCGTTCGCTCACCAAACGCCACTGGGCCTCTTGTAGCGGCAAGCGTCCCGCTTGCCCGCCAAAGCACTTCCCGTCGCTGTCCACAAGCGGGACGCTTGTGGCTACAACGACCGAGAATCGTGGCGAGCTATTTAGGGAGAGGGCAGGGTGAGGGTGGGGCTTCGGGATTGGGACAGGCGCCCGACCCTCCCCCTGCCCCCTCCCTGAAAGGGAGGGGGGTGAGTGGGAACCCCTAACCCGCATTTCTCACCAGCTTCGCAGTCCCGAAGGGACGCAAGGGTCTAGCCGGCGGCGTAAGCCGCCGGATCGCAGAGAGGAGAACGCCCAGCCCCGACGGGGCGGCACGACAGAGCGCCCCTTCCG
>VGYV01000683.1 GCA_016872855.1 Planctomycetota bacterium | reverse complement strand
TGCCGGTGCGAAGCCGACGAACCAGCCGATGGGGCCGCGCCCGGTCCGTTGGGCCGTGCTCGTCTTGCCGCACACCTCGTAGCCCCACTCCGAGACCCATTCGCCCTGCGTCTCCGAGCGGCGGAAGACCTTGTACGCCGTGCCGCCCAGCTCGTGGCACACGGACCGCATCACCCTGTGCAACTGGCCGAGTTTGGCCTCCGTGAGGGGGAGGGTGGGGCACACGCCCTCGCCAAAGCTCTCAACCGCGCCGTTGGGGCGGACGATTCTGTCCACCAGCCGAGGCCGCACGAGGCGGCCGCGATTGGCGATGGCCGCCACGAAGCGTGCGACCTGGAGCGGGGTGACGAGGAGCCGCCCCTGGCCGAGAGCCAGGTTGCACGTGTCGCCTGGATACCAGGCCTCGCGGAACTCGCTCCGCTTCCACCCTGGCGTGGGGAGCAGCCCCGGCTTCTCGAAGGGGAGCGACACGCCCGTGCACTCGCCCAGGCCGAACAGTGCGGCCCATTTCACCAGGTTCTTTATCCCCAACACCTCGTGGGCCGTCTTGCAGAAGTACGAGTTGCACGACCGCTTCAGCCCGTCCTCGATGTCCACGTGCATGGGCACGGAGTGGTTCGCGCAGCGGAAGCCGAGGTAGCTGCCGGTGCACTCGACCTGTGCTGGCGCCTTGTTCTCCTCGAGCGCGGCCACGGCGACGACGAGCTTGAACGCCGAGCCGAGCGGGTAGTGCTCCTGGATGGCGCGGTTGAGCATGCTGCCCGTGCGGTCGGCCGGGTCGGGCGGGTGCTTCGCCAGCTCGTTGGCGTTGAAGCGGGGCGAGCTGGCCATCGCCAGGATGCGGCCCGTCTGCGGCTGCATCAGGATGATCGAGCCGATGTGGCCCTCGAGCGCCATCTCGGCCGCCGCCTGGAGGTCGCTGTCAATCGTCAGATACACGTCCGCCCCCGCCTCGGGCGGGACCGCCTTGTCCGCGATCACCTTCTGCGTGTGGCGCGCGGCGTCCACCTCCACGGTCACTTGCCCGCGGGCAGGCCGCAACTCGAAGTCGAGCGCCCGCTCGATCCCGTTCCGCCCGATCAGATCGTCGGGCAGGAACCGCTTGGCCTTCGAGCCGCCGTAGGACTCGTGCCAGCGGTCGTACTCGTCGGCCCAGATGCGCTGGACGTAGCCCAGGACGTGGCTGGCCATCGCGTTGCAGGGGTAGCTGCGCCGAGCCGTGACCGTGACGCGGAAGCCGGGATAGCGGTCGGGATGCGTCTCCACCTCGGCCGCGGGCAGGAACCCAACGTCCCTGGCCACCACGATAGGGTCGCTCAGGCGCTGCCAGCCGCGGCCGACGAGCGCCAGCCCCTTGAACAGCTCCCGCAGCAACTCGGCGGCAGGCACGTTCACCTGCGCCGCCACCGCATCCACGACCGCCGCCGTTCCGCGCGGCACCACGACCATCGCCGTGCCGTGCTCCTCGCGCTCGGCCAGCTCGGTGCCCTTCAGCCGCAGAAAGGTCGCCGCCACCCCGAAGCTCACCTCGTAGCCCTGGCCCCGCGAGCCCTCCCGCACCACCACGGCCACGTCCCGCACCCCCGTGATGCGCTCGCGGCGCGCGAGGGCATACAGCTTCAGGATGGGGCGGCACATCGCCTGGGCATCGGGCAGCTCCGACGGCACCACGGCCACGCTGTAGCCAGGCTCGTCGAACGCCAACAGCTCGCCCGCGGCCCCGCGAATCGTGCCGCGGTTCGCCTCGGTCGCCCGCGTCTCCACGCACACGTTCTCCGCGTAGTCGCGGTACTCCTCGCCCTTCACGATCTGGAGGTAGAACAGGCGCGTGGCGACCATCAGGAACCCGCCGAAGAGCAGGATGAGGATGACGCGCATTCGGACCTTGAACATATCCAACGCCTCAATGACACAACGCACGCTGCGCGGCGTGCAAGGGGATGAATGGATGATTGGATGGATGGATGAAAGAGGCCGGCTCATGGTCTCTGACACCCATCCACTCATCCACCCATCCATTCATCCTCTTACCCATTCACCCAACCCCTGCAAACTCAGACCGCCCCCGCAGGCCGAACCAGCGGGCCTTGTGCCAGACCAGGCCACCGACGACTGCCGCGATGGCCGCCGCGCTCACCGCTGTCAGAAACGTCCGCCGCGCCAGAAGGCCAGCGGCGAGGCCGTTCCCGCTCACCACCTCGGGCACGGCCAGCGCCAGACTCGTCGCGGCCGAGCAGCCGAACGCAAAGGCCGCACGCGTGAGGAAGTGCCCGCCCAGCGTCCCAGGCCGCCGCCGCGACGCCGCCCACCCCACCACCGCAAACACCCCGGTGCACAAGCCGAACGGCCCGACCGAGAACAGGTCGCGCCCCAGCCCCAGCACCGCCCCCGCGATGAACGCCTCCGCTGGGGCTACGCCGAGGCTGAACGTCGCCAGCAGCGCCACAAGCAGGTCAGGGAACGCATCCCCGAACCTCGCCAGGCGCATCAGCGTCGCCTGAATCAGCACGGCGACCACGGCCACGAGAACAAAGGGAACCCAGCGCACTCCACGCCTATCCTGACCCGCCCGGGGTCACGGGGAAGGGGAACGTAGCCGCAAGCGTCCCGCTTGCGGGCTCTCCGGGGTCTCGACAAGCGGGACGCTTGTCGCTACGCATGAATGCCATGGCCCAGCCACGCCCTGGCGGCTTCCATGATCGCCTCGGGCAGCGTCGGGTGGGCGTGGACGGTGTGGGCCAGCTCCTTCACCGTGGCCTCGAGCGAAACCGCCATCGCCGCCTCGGCCACCACGTCCGAGGCGTGCGGCCCCACCAGGTGCACGCCCAGCACCTGCCCGGTCGCCTCATCGGCCACGAGCTTTGCGAAGCCCGCCGTCTCGCCCATCGCGACGGCCCGGCCCAGCGCCTGAAGCGGGAACCGGGCGGCCTTCGCCTTCCGGCCCGCTGCCGCCGCCTCGGCCTCCGTCAGACCCACCGTGCCCACCTCGGGGTTGGTGAACACGGCGGCGGGGACGCACCGGTAGTCAATCTTCGCATTCTGCCCCGCCGCGTGTTCCGCGGCCACGATGCCCTGGGCGCTCGCCACGTGGGCCAGCAGCAGCTTCCCCGTCACGTCCCCGATGGCGTAGACGCCTGCCGCGGTGGTCTCGCAGTGCTCGTCCACCACGACCGCGCCGTTCTCCACCTTGACGCCCGCCTCTTGGAGGCCGAGGCCGTCGCTCAGGAGCCGTCGGCCGATGCAGATGAGCGCCAGCTCCGCCGCAACCGTCGCCCCGCCCGACAGCGTGGCCGTCACACCACCCTCCGTCGCCGCGAGCGATTCCAGCTTCGTGCCGACGTGGACCTTGACCTTGAGCCTCTTGAGCGCCTTTGTGATCTCCGCCGACACATCGGCATCCAGGCTGGGCAGCAGCCGCTCCAGCATCTCGACCACCGTGACCTCGACGCCGAACTGGGCGAAGACGGATGCAAACTCGCATCCGATGTAGCCCCCACCCAGGATGAGCACGCTGGCGGGCAGCCGGTCGAGCCTCAGCGCCTCGTCGCTCGTGATGATTCGCTTCCCGTCGAAGGGGACGAACTTCGGCCTCGCCGGCTCCGAGCCCGTGGCGATGATGATCTTCTCGGCCTCAAGCGTCTCCTCCCCGCCGTCGTTGAGCTTCACCGCCACCTGCTTGCGGCCCGCCAGGCGGCCAGTCCCCGCCACCACGTCCACCTTCGCCCGCTTGAGCAGGAAGCCCACCCCGCCCGTGAGCTTCTTCACCACCGCGTCCTTGTTCGCTTGCACCTTCGCGAAGTCCACGGACACCGCACCCGTCTGGATGCCGAAGTCGGCCCCGTGGCGGGCGAGGGAGCAGACCTCTGCCGCGTGGGCGAGGGCCTTGGTGGGGATGCAGCCGCGGTTGAGGCACACGCCGCCCAGGGCATCGCGCTCGACCACACAGGTCTTCTTGCCCAGTTGGGCCGCCCGCAGCGCCGCCACGTAGCCGCCCGGCCCGGACCCGATCACCACCACGTCGTACTTCGCCATTCGCTGCCTCGCTCGGGGAAGGGGGAGAACTCGCCCACCGGTTTGATTATAGGCGAGCCGCCCGCGCTGTCAACAGGAAAAACTCGAGCCGCCCGCACACTGCGACAGCCCCTCTCCCTCACCCCTCCCCTCCCTCTCCCTCTCCCTCTGCCTCTCCCTCTCCCTCGGGGAGAGGGGCGGGGTGAGGGTGCTTGGGTTCCCGCGGGCACCCCAGAAGGCACCCTCACCCCTACCCTCCCCCCGAGGGGGAGGGGGGAGAGTTCCCTCTCGCTAAACACGTACCTCCCCGAGGGGGAGGGAGAAGGAGAGCCAGCGCCCCAATGTTGCTCAAAGTGGCTCAAAGTGGCTCAATTGCGGATCGGGCCGTTCTCGCCCTCCGGCGGGCGAGCTTCCCAATGTGGCTCAAAGTGGCTCAACAGTGCGCCACGCGCCGCCCGGCCCCTC
>VGYV01000682.1 GCA_016872855.1 Planctomycetota bacterium | reverse complement strand
GGCCAAAAAGTAGAAAATTGAGGCTTGACCCCAAGGCGTGTGCAAGGCGTGTGACCCCAAGGCGTGCACCGCTGTACACCAAGAGCCGCCAGCCCGAGGCAGACCCGAGACGTGGGTGTCAAATCTTCATTTTTGAATTATTCGCGGGGCCATGTGCCGCGCGGGGTGGATAATTCAAAAATAAAGATTTGACACCCGCCTCGCTTTGACACCCACCTCGCGTCCGTCCGTGTGGGTCCGTGTCGCTTGCTCGCCGGCGAGGCGTCTCAGGGATTCGCCTCGGCGAGGATGGCGGAGACCTCGGCGGCGGAGCGGCAGGCGAGGAGGCGCTCGCGCCGCTCGGGCGGCAGGACGAGGCGGGCGATGAGGGCCAACACGTTCAGGTACTCGCCGTAGCCGCTCGGCGGGGTGACGAGGAGGAAGATGAAGCGGGTGAGCTGTCCCTCGGCATCCCCAAAGGCGACGCCCTGCGGGCAGATGCCGAAGCAGCCCATCATGCCGTCGAAGTCGGGAATGGTCACGTGGGGGAGGGCCGTCTCGCAGTCCATCGCGGTGGCGAGCACGCTTTCGCGTGCCAGGGCGCGGTCGAGGACGCGCTCGCGCCATTCGGGGGGAATCTGGCCGTGCTCGGCCAGGACGTCGGCGAGCATGGCCAGGGCCTCGCGGCGGTCGCGCGGGGCCATGTCCACGCGGAGCATCTCCTCCCAGAAGATGTCGCGGAGGCGCAGGTGGCTGGCTCGGGGCGTCAGGAGCATCAGGAGGGGGTTCGGGAGGGTCTTGGCCACGAGGTCGGGGATCGAGCCCTCGAACTGGTGGAGCACGCGCCAGTAGTTGGGCGCGCCCATCACGATCAGGTCGTCGCGCCGCGCGTAGGCCGCGATGCCGCTCACCGCGTCGTCGGCCACCACCACGTCCATGGGATGCGTCACGCCGCACAGGCGCTCGCGCACGTGGGCCAGGGCGTCGCCGCCCTTCCCCTCCTCGGCTTGCACGTCGTGGCGCGCCACGATCTGGAGAATCTGGGTGGGGACGCGGAACGCGCGGCCCAGCTCGTTGGCGACCCAGAGCTGCTTGATGACGTGGGGGCCGCCGGTCGTGGGGACGAGGAGCCGCCGCGGCGGCTCCGCCGTGTCGTGGCGGGCGAAGACGCCGGGGAGGTGGAGGCCCACCGTCATCCGCAGCGTCGCGGCCAGCTCCTGCGGGTCGCGGCCCCAGTCGGACACGATCATCCCGACGTCGCCCTCGGCGGCGAAGCGCTGGGCCTTCTCGCGCAGGGCGCCCGGCGCGTCCGGCAGGCACAGCACGCGGTGCGCCCCCGCGGGCAGGATGGGCGACGGGGTCGCAGGGGAGCAGAGGATGGAGAGCCGCGCCTGGCAGGCCTCGCCGAGCACTGTGGCGTAGCGGACCACCGCCGTGCCCATCTCGGGGGCCGACACCAGGGCCAACACGTGCACGGGACGCTGCTCACTCGCCATCACACGCTCCGCTTGGGGAACAGCCGCCGCGAGGGCAAGCCACCCTTGCTATCCGCCCGCGGCGAAGGCCATCCAGCGGGAGGGCGAGGCCCCCGCCGAGCCGTTCCTCCCGCGTTCGTGCGGCTCAGCAGGAGCTTCGCCCTCCCCACACCGTGAACTGGGCGCGTTCGCCACGGGCTGCTGTCCCAGCCGACCCGCATAGTGTACCCCCAAAGCATTGGGAGGGCAAGGGGCCGAACCCGCCCGCACAAGAGCGGCTTGACTTTTGGCGCAACATGGGGCATACTAGGGTAGTCGCCTCCTCCTGAGCGAGTTACTCCCCCCTTGCCCCGACGCATCACGGCAGAGCGCTGTTGGAGTTTTTCCGTGCGCTTCGCCCAGCTTGCTCTGCCCGTGCTGTGTGTCGCCTTCATCTCTCCCGCGCAGGCTCAGGAAGCCGACGCCGAGGCCCCGCCGGCCCGGCGGGCCGCGGTGGCCGTCTACCCCGTGAGCCGGCGGCCCCACGAGCACCTGGTTGCGCCCGGGGAGTGGATGGTCATCGCGGACAAGCACGGCCTGTGGATGCCCCACTTCTTCGCCGACGCGCGGACCCAGACCTTTCACAAGCGAGGCTCCGAGGTCTTCCTCCGCCGCGAGGTCGGCAAGGACGAACTCGTCGGCGTCCAGTTGAAATCCCTTACCGGCCGCATCGAGATTCGCGGCGCGCTCGCCGCGCACGTCAACCCCCTCACCATCTGGGCCTACGCCAGCGTCATCCCCGAAATCCCCGCCCTGCCCCCAGGGGGACGCTACGCGCTGGCCGTGGACGGCGTGTCCGACCTCCGGCCCCTCACGCGCCTGCGGGGGCTGACGGCCCTCAAGCTCGGCTGCGCCCCAGGCGTGACCGACCTTTGGCCCCTCGCCGCCCTCACCGAACTCGACTCCCTCTGGCTTTCGGGCGCCGACGCCTCGGACCTCTCGCCCGTGGCCGCCCTCCCCAAGCTCAGGGTTCTGCGGATTGACCTGTGCAAGAATGTCACCGACCTCGCGCCCCTCGCGCGTCTGAGGAACCTGCGCCTGCTCGACTTCGACTGCTCGGGCGCACCGACCAGCGTCGCCGCGCTCGAGCGCGTGCGGCATCTCAACGTCCTGGACCTCCGCCGCTGCCCGGGCCTCCTCGACCTCGCGCCCATCGCCCAGCTCGACGGCCTGAACTGGCTGGGCGTGCACGACTGCCCGCTGGTGGCCGACCTCGCGCCTCTCCGACGCCTCCCGCGCCTCGCCACCCTCGAGGTCGAGGGCTGCCCCGGCCTCGCCGACCTCTCCCCCCTCGCCAGCCTCGTCACCCTGGAGAGCGTCAGCCTCCGCGACTGCCCCAAGGTGGCCGACATCTCCCCCCTCGCCACCCTCCCCCGCCTTGTCCGCATGGAGGTCGTGGACTGCCCCCGCGTGATGGACCTCTGGCCCCTGCGCCGCGCCGCGCGGCAGCCCCACAACTTCAGCGTGGACTGGCACCTCGGCGACGAGGCCGCCCTCAACGCCCAGGCAGCCCCAGGCAAGGTCACTCTCCTCATGGACGGCCGCTACGTCTCCTCCGTCGCCATGCCCCCAGAAGCCCTCGGCGAGGACGACGGCTGGGGCAACCTCCTCAGCCGCTCCATCGTCCCGCCCCCCGGCCTCCCAGATGGCGTCCAGGAGCTCCCCTACCCCGTCGCCCCCGGCCAGGCCGACTCCGTGCTCAACTTCACTCTCGAAGGCCCCCGCGTCTTCCTCACCGACTCCCGCGGCCCGCGCCGCCTCGCCGGCATCATCGCCTGCTCCCACGAAGGCCGCCTCGTCCTCCAGCAGGCCCTCGCCGAGGGCGCCAAGGGCCTCCTCGTGTGGACCCACGCCGACGCGATCAAGAGCCTGCCCCCCTTCCCCCCCGGCAGCGACTGCACGCTCGTCGCCCTCGGCTTCCGCCCCTCCATCGAGCCCCTCGCGCGCGTGAAGAACCTCGCCGGCCTCTACGTCGCCCACGCCAGCGACCAGACCTCCAGCCTCTGGCCCATCGCCCACTTGACCGGCCTCAAGTCCCTCGTCCTCCGCGGCACACCCCGGGCCGACTCCCTCAAGCGGCTCTCCCGCCTCACTAGCCTCACCTCCCTCGACCTCTCCCTCTCGCCCCGCGTGCGCGACCTCAAGCCCCTCGCCGCCCTCACCAACCTCACCACATTGCGCCTCTCCTGCACCCGCCAGGTGGACTTCACGCCCCTGGCCTCCCTCCCCAACCTGTCGGAACTCATCCTCGAGACCGGCGAGGACTGCACCGACCTGTCGAGCCTGGCCAACCTCACCCAGCTCCGCATGCTCTCCCTCCACATCCGCCACAACGCCCCGAACGCCAACTTCCTCGCCGGGCTGTCGGACCTGGCCGCCCTTCGCCTCCACGGCTTCGGCGCCCTCACCGACCTCTCGCCCATCGCCGCACTCCCCAAGCTCGAAGTCCTCATCTTCCGCTCCTGCGACCGCCTGCGGGACCTCCGACCCCTCGCCGCGATGCCCACCCTCCGCTACCTCGACATCACCAGTTGCCCCCGCGCCGCCGACATCCCCATCCTCCGCCACCTCCAGACCCGCAACGTCCAGCTCGTCATGGACACCCACCTCTGGCCCCAACTCACCCGCGCCCGCCTCGACCTCACCCAGGCCCCCGCGCCCGCCGCTGTCGAGCCGTAGTGGCGTCCAGTGTTGCTCAGTCTTGCTCAGAGTCGCTCAATCGCCGTTTGGCGATTCTCGCCATTCCGGCTCAGTGTCGCTCAGTGTTTGCCAGAGTCGCTCACATTGGCGCGCACGCGCCTCCACCCTGGGGGGGAGGGGGCGCCCGGCTCGCCCCGCCGGGCGGCTCACCACACTCTCTTCCCCCCAGTACAACGAGTCTGGACCCCCATCATGAGCGGGTGGGAATCCGAAAAATCCGCAGAATCCGCAAGCCCTTGCCCGTTCGACACTTACGCCGACCTCTCCCCCAGCCCCCAACCCCCG
>VGYV01000681.1 GCA_016872855.1 Planctomycetota bacterium | reverse complement strand
CGAGTTGAAAACCCATCTTCCCCAAATGGAAGCCGTGTGGGGCAAGCGGGAGTGGGACCTCAAGACCGCCAGTGGCACAGGCGTCCCGCCTGTGAGCATCTGGCGGGACCGCGACCTGACGGCCTGGGTGCGGGCGAACCCGAAGGCGTCGCTGCCCTTCCTCTCAATTGGTGCTGGCACCCTCAGCCCCGTCTGGACCCAGCAGGTGCCGTTCATGAAGGCCCTCCTCGAAGTGCGGCAGCCGTTCATCGCGGAGTTCGACTGGGGCGGCTCGCCGCCGCGCTACGGCCCCGAATACGTCCGCCGCGACAAGCCCATGCCCGCCGTCGCGCCTGACCGAATGGAGTTCGCCACCCGCAACTACTGGACCGAAGCCAAAGTCCAGTATTCCTCGGGCGGCTCGATCAACACCGGCCTCAGTTGGGACCCGCAGAGCGTAGTTGACACCCCCGACCGCCTCGAGCTCGATGGCCGTTTCGGCGGAGCCGTGACCCTCCGGAACGCCCAGCGCTTCAAGCCCAAGCCCGGCGAGAAGATCGCCTGGGTGCTCGACACCGGCCGGCGCGAGACCAAGCGCTCCGGCGAAGCCGCAGCCGACGAGCATGGCCTCATCACCATCACCGGCCTCGGCCAGGGCAAGCTCATCCTCACCCGGAAAGCCCAGGAGTAACGCGATGGCTTCACGACGACGCTTCCTTGCGGGTTTGGCGCGCGGAGGAGGGGCCTGCGTGGCGCTTCCGAGCATTGTGTCGTGGGCAGCCTTGGGCAGGGAGGGGACGGCGGCGCCGAGCGAGCGCATCGGGCTGGGGGTGATCGGGGCGGGGGGGAAGGCACGCGGCGGCATGGCGAACTTCATGGCGGTGAGGGGCGTCCAGGCCGTCGCCATCGCCGAGCCGAACGACAAACGCCGCGAGCAGGCACTCGTGGCGGCACGCCTCCAGCCCCAGGACGGCTTCCGCGATTTCCGCGAGATGGTCGCGCTGCCGGGCGTGGACGTCGTGCTCGTGGGCACGCCGGACCACTGGCACGTGCTTCAGAGCATCGCGGCGGCGAAGGCGGGCAAACACGTCTACTGCGAGAAGCCGCTGAGCAACACGATTCGCGAGGGCCGCGCCCTCGTCGAGGCCGTGACGCGCTACGCCGTGGCCTTCCAGCACGGCACGCAGCTCAAGTCGTCGGGCGGGACACGCCTGGCCTGCGAGCTTGTGCGCAACGGGCGCATCGGCCGCATCAAGTCGGTCCGCATCGGCTCGCCGCCGGGCGCCGCGACGGGCATTCATCCGCCCCAGCCTGTGCCCGAGTGGCTGGACTACGACATGTGGCTCGGCCCGGCCCCCTGGCGGCCCTACGCCCCGCCCGTAGTCAACAGTTGCGGATGGTACTTCGTCTCCGACTTCAGCAAGTCGGGCTGGGTCGCAGGCTTCGGCGTGCACGACATAGACATCGCCCAATGGGGCCTCGGGCTGGAACGCACCGGCCCAGTCGAGATCGAGGGCAGCGGCGTCTTCCCGAAGGACGGCCTCTACGACACCGTGCTGACCTATCGCCTGGAGTTCCGCTACGCCAACGGCGCGGCGATCACGATGACCGACACTGGGCAGAACCGCCACGGCGTCCTCTTCGAGGGCACCGAGGGCACGGTCTACACCCGCGGCGGCATCGAGTGCAACCCGCCCAGGCTGGCCTACGAGAAGTTCGGACCCGACGAGGTCCACCTCTACCAGAGCTCGAACCACGAGGCGAACCTCGTCGAGTGCATCAAGACGCGGCGGGAGACGATCACGCCGGCCGAGATCGCCCACCGCTCGTGCTCGACGTGTCTGCTGGGCGGCATCGCCCTCCAGCTCGGGCGCAAGCTCCGCTGGGACCCCGTCGCCGAGCGCTTCCCCGACGACCCCGACGCCAACCGGCTGCTCAGCTACGCCATGCGGAGCCCGTGGGTTCTCTAGCGGCTCGCGTGACACCGGGGAGATGTAGGGCTTTCTCTGCCTCGGAAGGGGCATTGAGGTTCGACGCGAAATGACCACGGGGTCCATGATAGAATTGTGTGGGCAGAACAATGGACCATGAAGCACTCCGTCGCGCGATGACAGGCGGGCGCGTTCGCTGGCGCCACCATGCGCTCTACCGCATGATGAAACGCGGGATCACCAGGAGCGAGGTTCGCGAGGTGATCCTGAGTGGGCAAGTGATCGAGGACTACCCCCATGACAAGCCGTACCCATCGGCTCTCCTGATGGGCCTTGTCGGGGGGCGCCCTCTCCACGTTGTGGCTGCTCTCGATACTGCGTCGGATCGTGCCCACATCATAACGGCCTACGAGCCCGGCTTGGATCGCTTCGAGGCGGACTTCAGAACCAGGAGGTACTGATGAACAAGCCTGAGGAACCCCCGGACCTCTGCCCCGTGTGCGGCGGGCGGATGGGGCCGGGCGAGACGGTGTTTGCCGTGGAGCTTGGCTTCGGAGTGGCAGTGGTGCGCCACGTACCGGCCATCGTGTGTGAGACCTGCGGGGAGAACTGGTTCGAGGACCCCACCGCCGCGAAGCTCGAGGAGATAGTCGCCCGCGCACGGCGCGAACAAAGTCAGGTCGAAGTCGTGGCTTACCCGGAATGACAGAGGAGCTCTCCATGCGCACCGCGCGGCCGATGGCCCTGGCTGCGATGCTCTGCGCGGCGGCTACTGCCAGAGGCGACTTTGTGGTGGAGGTGTGGGGCAATCGGCCGCTGTGCCACCACAAGGGGACGTTCAGGGTGGATGGGAAGGTCGCGCAGTTCGACCTCTCGGCGCTGCCGAAGGAGACGGCGGTCCACCGCGCGGTGCTCCGGGCGATGCCGCGGCGGAGCGATCACAGGACGGCGATCGAGATATATCCGCTGGCCGCGGACCAGGACGAGGCGCCGGCCGGGGCGAAGATGCTGGCCCTCAGGCCGCCCTGGTTCAACACCTTCGACGCCACGGAGGCGGTCCGCACATGTGTGGCAAAGGGCGAGGGCGCGCTGCGCCTCCACATGAAGGCCGCTCCGAACTGGCGGCCCGAGGAGACGACGCTGGAGATTGCCTACGACGGGCCAGCCAAGGAGCCGACGCCCCTTGTCTCCCGCCTCCGGGCCGTTCATCACGACGGGCAGACGTTTCTGACGTGGAAGGAGCACGAGGACATCCTGGCCGATTGCGACGCCGTGACGCTCGAGAATATGGAGAAGAAGCTTCTCCCGCTCCGCGGCAAGCAGGAGGTCATCTACCGCGTCTACGCCAGCGAGAAGCCGATCACCGCCCAGTCGCTCGGCCAGGCCGCCCTCATCGCGGAGGCGCCGTTCGTCGTCTCGATGTACTACCTCGACAGCGTGCGCACCATCGAGCACCCGAACCGGGAGCGTGGCGAGGGGGGCAGCCCGCTCGTCGGCGGCGCGAGGGCCAGGCGCGACCCGGTGCCGCCCTACGTCATCGCCAAGGGCGAGGAGCCTTTGCCTCGCGGCAGCGGACTCTACGTGCGAACCATCACGAAGCCGGGGAAGACCTACTACGCAGTGGTTGCGGCGGTGAACGGCCGCGAGGCCGTGGGTCGCGACGGCCTCTCCGCCGCGAACAGCCTTGGGGAGCCCGTCGCCGAGCAGCCCGCGCCGCCCATCCCCGTCCTCCAGTCCTCCCACCACGCGAAGTCGGAAGAGAGGGGGAACCCGGGCTGGACAGTGAGCACGTACAACTACTGGCTGGAGTTCCCCTACGCGAACGTGCCGCGCCAACTGGCCGTGGCCACGCGGGACTTCCGCGGGCTGGCGGCCGGAACGAAGGGGGAGCTGTGCGTGAACCTCGGCTTCTATGGCAGCCAGCCGGCCTTCGTCTCACGCGAGCGTGGCGGGGGCGCCGTCGCCCTCTGCCCGCCGTGGGACCAGGACGACTCGATCCTCCAGGGCCGCCACGAGTGCCTGGAGACCCTGCGCTCCTACGACCAGGGGGCGGTGCACAACTGGGGCCAGCGCCGAACCCTCGCACTGGTCGACTGGGCGAAACGCGAGTTCCCGGTTGACCCCCTCCACGTCACTCTGGTCGGCCAGTTCGCCCTCTGGGGGCTGCGGCACGGCGACGTGTTCGCCACCGTGACCTCGGACGCCTACGGGAACTTCAACAAGGGCCGCGAAGCCCAGAAGCACGGCCCGTCCTGGGGGCCTTATCCGCAGGGGTCGAAGAACTGGCTGGGGATTGACCAGTGGGACCACATGAACGTGTGCAAATGGGTCCGCGACAATCCCAAGGTGGAGCTGCCCTATCTTGTCTTGAGGCCGACGGGTTCGAGCCACGTAGGCGACATCGGGCCGTGGGCGTGGCCCGAGCTCTACCGCGCTCTTCACGACACGAAGCGCGCCTTCACCGCCCGCCACGGCGGCGTCTGGTCAGGGGCGCCTCTGGCCGGCACCATCATGCCCGCAAGGGTGCGAAGGAACCAATCGCTTCCGGCTTTCGGCAACTGTTCGCTC
>VGYV01000680.1 GCA_016872855.1 Planctomycetota bacterium | reverse complement strand
GGTCAGGTTGGTGCCCTTTCCGCATCACGTCGCCCCCTCCTTATCCCCGCACGGCCGACACGCCGACCTTGCCTGGCATAGTATCAGGCCCTTGCTGCAAGATCAAGTGCAATCGCTCCAGCCTAGGGTGTCACGAAGAAACGTGTCGTTGTCTTGCGGGTAGGACGCTGGCCCGGGCAACTGTAACGTCGATCTCGGCCAGGAGTCAGGTACGAACGCTGCCGCGCGCGTACACGCGCTTGCCGTAAGGGCTGAAGACAGAAGACAACGGAAGGCCTATGCCGATCTTCCGGCCCGGGCTGGCCATCCACGAGCATGAGGACCTTCCCGCCCTTGCGTGTCACGCAGGCGTAGTGGAGCCAACCCTTGCTGATGGCCTGGGGGCGTGGTACGTCGGCCTCCCACACGTCTGTCGGGAACGTGCCGAGCCCCTCCTCCCGGACCCCACCGTGCCCCTTCTGCCGCTGCCGCGACCCGCCCGAGAGCGAGCAGATAGAGAATTACTCCCGCCCAACTCACGCTTGCGGTTCGCGTGGTTCGTACTCCTGACAGGTGCCCGGCGGTGGGAGACGACCCCTGGCCGCGGCGGCCGGACCTGTGGGGATTGTAGGGGAGCTTCGCCGGCGCTTTCAAGTCGGACCCCGCATGCCGGGAGCCCGGCGGAGGTCAGGGCACGTGCTTCACCCGGTAAAGCACCCCATCCCAAACCGCGAGGTACTCCAGAGGGGCGAGACCGTAGAGAACTGCATCCACCCAACATGCGCGTGCGGTTCGCATGACGATCTCTCCTCGCAGGTGCCCGGTGGCAGATTCCATCACTGGGCCATAGCAACCACGCCCACAAGGCTTGTACTGAGGGTCGCCGGCGCTGTCAATCGACACGGTGGCCCAACAGCGCGGCGGCCAGGCTCATCGAGCAAGACGGCCACTGAGCCTGGTGCGGGCGAATTCTGACTTACATAGGCACGCCCCGCCTCCGGCTTTGTAGTGGTTCTTGTAGTGGTTTCCGTTCGGAATATGCGGAATATTCGGAACAGGCGACATGGGGTTGCGCAGGAGCTATCTTCATAAGTGATTGACACTTATGGCTTTCTGGCGAGGCCATTCGCCCGACGCATCCATGAATCGCACTCTAGAGGTCGGGGGTTCGAATCCCCTCGTCTCCACCATTCGAAGTCATTGTCAAGCAAGAGTTTCCGTCGGAGGACCTTTCTTCAAGCTCGGTGGCTCTGTAGTGGCTTTGTAGTGGTTTCCCGCCCAGGATCGTGCCAAATCTCCCTTCAGAACATGTTTCCGTCGGTTGTATCACGTTCTATCGCGCTGACGTAGGCTCTTCCGCAGATATGACTTGAGGCATGGCTTCGCCATGGCGAGGGGCACTCGGCCGCGCGCGAGCGCTAGAGCGCATTCAATGATCGCGCTCACTCGGCAGGTGAGGCCAAGGGGAGATGTCTCCCGACGTGCAGGCTTCACTCACGATGCCCGTTGTCGGCGACGCGAGGAACCACGGCCAGGCCATCGTCACGTCCCGCTTGCCTGCAAGGCGGGGGACTCCCGGTCTGGGGGGCAGCACAAAGCATCCAAAGTTCCGTCCCCGCGCCCGGGGGCAGTTGACTCTGCGGGAGGGCAGGCGCTACAGTGGCCCACGGAAGGGCCGGCCATGACCGGCCTTACCACTGCCTCGGCAGCGGGATCTGGTGCCCCCGAGTCGGCCATGCGGGGGGCGAGGCGATGATCGGACTGCTGAGGAAGTAGGAGTCTGCCGTCTTTAGCGACACAAAGGAGTGGCTGCCATGAAGAAGCAAGCACTGCTCATCGCGCTCGGAGTAGCGATCGCCCCCTCGATGGCGCCCACCAGGGCCGGGAGGGCCTCGGATGACGGGAAGCACTACAGGGTTTTCATCCTCGCCGGGCAGTCGAATGCACAAGGCAAGGCCCCCGTCAGCTTGATGGAGGCTCAGGCCGAGGCGCCCGCGACCAGAGATCTATACAAACACTTCCGCAAGGACGGCAAGTGGATCGTCCGTGACGACGTTCTCTGTCTGTACAAGGCTAAGAAGGGCGGGCTGACGGTTGGCTACGGTTCGCCCGGCCGCTCCGGCTCGGAGCTGGAGTTCGGCTGGATGATGGGCGACCGGTTCGAGGAGCCTGTGGTGATCATCAAGACGTGCCAGGGTGGCATGTCGCTCTACATGAATTTCCGCCCGCCGTCGTCGGGTCTGCCGGGCGAGGAGGCGCTCAAGGCCAATCGCGAAAGGATGCAGGGGAGCGCCAAGTCCAGGAAGGAGCCGATCCCGACGGCGGCCGAATGCGATCTGAAGTGGGGCGAATGGTACCGTTTCATCCTTAGTGACTATAAGACGGTGGCCGAAGCCTGGGAGAAAGAGTTCCCGGTGCTGAAGGGCAGAACGCCCAAGCTGACAGGATTTGTCTGGTTCCAGGGCTGGAACGACCAGTACGGCGGTGCGGAGAAGGAGTACGCGTCGAACATGAAGAACTTCATCAAGGACATTCGCAAGGACCTGAACGCGCCGAGTCTGCCGTTCGTGGTCGCCGCGATGGGGCAGAACGGCTCGAAGCCCGCCACCGGGGCGATGCTGACGATTCGCGAGGCTCAGATGGCCATGAACGACGTGCCGGAGTTTAAGGGCAACGTCAAGGCGTTCCGCACCGACCTGCTGGTGGACAAGGATGCCGAGCGCCTGTGGACGCAGAAAGACCCCGTGTTACGGGAGCGCGAGAAGGAAGAGCGCGTGAAGTTCGCTTCGGACGACGCATACCACTATTACGGGAGCCCGATCTGGTACTTGCGCATCGGCCACGCGATGGGCGAGGCCATGCTGGAGCTGATGACCAGGGGGGGCCAACCGGGTAGAGTACCGCATCCTGCTGAAAGGAGCTGGCCATGAGGCTGACAGGCGGACTGGCGTGGGCTGTAATCCTGACGTCCCGCGCAGTTGGGGCAGAAGTGCCCGATGAGGACGCGCTGGCCAAGGAGGTGGCGGCGCGCGGCTGGCTCATTTTCGCGGCTCATCCCGCAGAGATTGACGGCAGGAAGCTGATCGCGAACCAGGGGGCGCGGGGGCAGACGGACCTCTATCTCTCACGTCCCGACGGCTCGGGGCTGCGCAACATCACGAACACCGCGGACCTCTCGGAGTACGGCGCCCGCTTCTCGCACGACGGCAAGCGGCTCCTCTACTATCGCCTGACGAGCAAGAAGGGGATCAGCCACGACCTGTGGGGCTGCTTCGGCGAACTGGTCATCGCCAATGCCGACGGCTCGAATCCCGTGGCGGTGGGGAAGGATGGGGAGCTTCCCTTCGCCTCCTGGGGGCCGGACGACACGCAGATCGCCTGCCTCCACAAGAACCAGGGGAAGATCAGGCTCTACGACCTGGCGACCAAGCGCGTCGTCAAGGAGATGCCCAACCAGGGAATCTACCAGCAGCTCTCCTGGTCGCCCGACGGCAAGCGGCTCTGCGGCACTGCCAACGTCGCGGGGCAGCAGTGGAACATCGTGAGCATTGAGATCGAGACTCAGAAGCTCACCCTCCTCACGCGGGCGCTCAACTGCACGCCCGACTGGCTCCAGAACGACCCCAACCGCGTGATCTACTCGAACAGGACGCCGGGCATGACCCCGCGGCTTGGCCCGAACGTGAACAACTACGGCTTCACCATCCTGATGCAGGCGACGGCCGACGGCAAGGGCCGCACGCTGGTCTACGGGGCGTTGGGGAAGCACGTATACTTCGGTTGCACGTCCCCCGACGGCAAGTACGCGGTCTTCGCGGACGACCCGGCCGACGGGCTGATCGTGGGCGAGATGCGCCTGGTGCGGATGGCCGACACCCCCATCGTCGCGCCCAAGCCGCCCTTCCCAGAGCTCAAGGAGCGGTACCCGAACGCCAAGGAGGGGCCTGTGCTCGACCTGAAGCTGCCCAACGGCACGCCGTTGCGCGGCTTCGAGCCTCATTGGACCTATGCGGAGACCGGTGGCAAGTAGTGGCTGTGAGCACCTCATCGAACGCCCCTGCGCTGCATCGAGGGCCTGGGCCTCTGCGGGCCTTCGCAGTCATCGGCCTGCTTGTCCTCGGCACCTGGCTTCTGACGAGCCGGGTGGACACTGGGGAGGACCCGCGCGTGGGGACCCTTGGCCGCATCGAGGTGACGGCGCGGCTTCTGGGAAGGCCCGAGCCTTTCCCCGACCTCGGCGCCTACCGCTACACCTACGTGCTCGAGTATGAGGTCCTGAGGGTGCACCGGCAGGACCCCGAGGGCAAGTATCGGCTGGCCTTGGGCGACAGGATCTTCGTCGGCCACTACAAGCCCTGGTTGCCCCGCGAGCAGATCAGGGACGCCAATTGGGGCGATTCGCCTCTGGGCGGCAGACTCACGTGCTTCATGACTGGCGAGGCGCACCGCATGGCGCTCGACTACGAGCTTGAGCAGCTCGCGCCCAGCGGGGCGTTGGACTATTGC
>VGYV01000679.1 GCA_016872855.1 Planctomycetota bacterium | reverse complement strand
GATGTGCTCGATCATGGGCCGTCCCCGATTGCGCAAAGCCCCGGGGCAAAGATGGCCGCGCGAGACGTAGCCGCAAGCGTCCCGCTTGCGGTTGCCGCCAGCCTTCGACAAGCGGGACGCTTGTCGATACGAGAATCCGTAACGCGAGCCATTCAGTACGCCTTCGCGAGGATGACGCGGGCGTGGGCCGCCCCGCCGGTGAGGAAGCAGGGGCCTTGGGGGTCGCCGCCCTCGCGCGGGATGCAGCGGATCGTGGCCTTCGTCTCCTCCTGTATCTGGAGCTCCTGCTCGGTCGTGCCGCCCCAGTCGGCGAGGAAGAAGCCGCCCTCGGCCTCGAGGCGCTCCCTGAACTCCGCATAGGTCTTCACCTCGCGGGTGTTGGCCTGGCGGAAGGCGAGGGCCTTGTCGAAGAGGCCCTTCTGGATGGCGGCGAGGGTCTCAGGCACCTCCGCGGGAGCCTGGTCGGCGGCCACAGTGCGCTTCTCGCCCGTGTCGCGGCGGGCGAACACCACCTGGCCCTGCGCCACGTCGCGCGGGCCGACCTCGATGCGGAGCGGCACGCCCTTCAGCTCCCATTCGTTGAACTTCCAGCCCGGCTTGTATTGCTCGCGGTCATCGAGCCGCACGATGAGGTCCTTCGGCAGCGCGTCGCGGATGCCATTGGCGAAGGCCAGCACGACCGCCCGCTCCTCGTCGGTCTTATAGATGGGCACGATGACGACGTGGATGGGCGCAAGCTTGGGGGGCAGGACGAGCCCCTGATCGTCGCTGTGGGCCATCACGAGCGCGCCGACGAGGCGGGTGGAGACGCCCCAGCTCGTGGCCCACACGTGCTGGCGCTGGCCCGCGTCGTCCTGATAGGTCACGTCGAATGCCTTGGCGAAGTTCTGGCCCAGGTTGTGCGAGGTGCCGGCCTGGATGGCCCGCTTGTCCTGCGTCATCGCCTCGATGCAGTAGGTGCGGACGGCGCCGGCGAACTTCTCGGCGTCCGTCTTGAGGCCGCGGATGACGGGGAGGGCCATGAAGTCCTCGGCGAAGCGGCGGTAGACCTCGAGCATGCGGAGGGCCTCCTCCTCGGCCTCGGCCGCCGTGGCGTGGGCCGTGTGGCCCTCCTGCCAGAGGAACTCGCACGTGCGCAGGAACAGGCGGGGGCGCATCTCCCACCGGACCACGTTTGCCCACTGGTTGATCAGCAGCGGCAGGTCGCGGTGGGACTGAATCCACTGCTTGTACATGGCCCAGATGATGGTTTCGGAGGTCGGGCGGATGTAGAGGGGCTCCTCGAGCTCCTTGCCGCCGCCGTGGGTGACGACGGCGCAGTGGGGGGCGAAGCCCTCCACGTGCTCCGCCTCTTTCTTGATGAAGCTCTCGGGGATGAAGAGCGGGAAGTAGGCGTTCTGGTGGCCGGTCGCTTTGAACATGCCGTCGAGCGCCCGCTGCATGTTCTCCCAGATCGCGTAGCCGTGGGGGCGGATGACCATGCAACCGCGCACGGGCGCGTAGTCGGCCAGTTCCGCACGCTGGACAAGCTCCACGTACCACTGCGCGTAATCTTCTTCGCGCTTCGTCAGCTTCGCCAAGGGGAACTCTCCTGCCGGTGTCGCCTGAAAGCCGCATTATAGCCGAGGGATCGGGCGATTGCAAACGAGGCAGAAGATGGCATCGCGTCGGGCGGATCAGATCCGTCGGATCGGTCGGATCCGTCGGATCGGTCCGAGCCGTGCCATCCGCGCCAGGCGCACGGCCTCGCGCCCACTCCGCGGTTGACGGCCCGCCCCGCCTTGCGTACGATGGGCCCGCAGTGGGCAGGGGCAGGAGACCGACTCATGACCCGACGCGAGCGCGTGGCGGCGGCTCTGGCGCACGAGCAGCCCGATGCCGTCCCCTACCACATCACCTTCACCATCCCCATCTGCCAGAAGGTGGAGCAGCATTTCGGCACCGGCGACCTGGACGGCCTGCTCGGCAACCACCTGGCCTGCGTGAACGCCCTCACGCCAGAGGCCTGGACGGAGGTCCAGCCAGGCTTCTGGCGCGACGAGTTCGGCGTCATCTGGGACCGCACGGTGGACAAGGACATCGGGAACGTGGCGAACTGCCTGCTGCCCGAGCCGCGGCTCGACGGCTACACCTTCCCCGACCCGCACGACCCGCGCCGCTACGCCCACTACGCCGCCTTCTGCTCCGCACACGCCGACGCCTATCGCCTCTCCGACATCGGCTTCTCCCTCTTCGAGCGGGCATGGACCCTGCGCGGGATGGAGAACCTGCTGATGGACATGTACCTCCACCCCGACTTCGTCGAGGAGTTGCTCGACCGCATCGTGGAGTTCAACCTGGGCGTGATGAGCCACGCCGTCCAGTTCCCCGTCGAGGGCTGCCGGTTCGGGGACGACTGGGGGATGCAGCGGGGCGTCATCATGGGCAAGGCCCTCTGGCGCCGCTTCATCAAGCCGCGCCTGGCCCGCCAATACGCCCTGGCCCACGAACACGGCAAGCGCGTCTTCATCCACTCCTGCGGCGCCGTGGCCGAGCTGTTCCCAGACCTCATCGAGATCGGGGTGGACTGCTTCAACCCCTTCCAGCCGGAGGTGATGGACGTCTACGCGATGAAGCGGAAGCACGGGAGCCGCATCTCCTTCTACGGCGGCGTGAGCACCCAGCGCACGCTCCCCTTCGGCACGCCGGACGACGTGCGGGCCGAGGCCCGCCGGCTCATGGCCGAGGTCGGCCGCGGCGGCGGCTACATCCTCGCCCCCGCGCACGACGTGCCGAAGGACGTCCCGCTCGAGAACGTCCTCGCGCTCATCGAGACCTGTCGGGAGCAGGCGGCGTAGCGGCAAGCGTCCCGCTTGCCGTCCGCAACCGGGACGGTTGGGGCCACAGCGGGCAGGGGCGAGTTGACTTTCCCGCGCGCGCTTCGTACAATCCGAAGTGAGCGGACACTGGAACTGAATCGGGGAAAGCCATGGTACACTGCGAGCTGATCAAGATCATGATCACCGAGACGGCGGACCCGCAGGTGATCGTGCTGAAGGAGGTGGGCGGGGAGCGGGCGTTTCCGATCCTCATTGGCATCTCGGAAGCGATTGCCATTGACCGCAAGATCAAGGGCTACGAGCCTGCGCGGCCGCTCACCCACGACCTGCTGGCCAGCGTCCTCACGAGCCTGGGCGGGCGGCTCGAGCGCATCGAGGTCTGCGCCCTCCAGGAGAGCACCTTCTTCGCCAAGCTCATCGTCTCGCGCAATGGCGAGGTCGTGGAGGTGGACGCCCGGCCGAGCGACGCCATTGCCCTGGCCGTGCGCCTCGAAGCTCCCATCTTTGTTGCGGAGGAGGTCATCACCGAAGTCTGCCAGTGAGTTCCCGATGCGGAGTGGGAACTCCGCATTCGACTTAGGCGGGTTGGCCGAGTGGTCTATGGCGTCGGTTTTGAAAACCGTTGCCCTGATTCCCCAACACAAGACGGAACGCAAGACACGCCAATGGCTTACGGCGACGGCGCCGGCTGCGCCTCCCCTGGGGCCGCAGCGCCAGTGCAAGGGTCCGCGGAGCAGTGCAGCCCCGATCTGGCAGAGGTCAAGGCCGCATGGCGTGGTCTTTCCGCCACGGCCCGAGCTGTCATCCTGGAGGTCGTGCGCCGCGACTTGAACGCCCGGCGCGAGCGCGACGGGCAGATCGCCCGCGACGCCTGGCGGGGAGTCCGTCGGCAACGGCGCACTGAGGGGAGGGCCGCCCGATGATCCCCACCCTCGACGCCCCGGCCCCCGTGCCCCTCGACGCCCTCCCGGCGGCCGCCCCCGCCGCCGTGCCCGTCGAGGGCGGCCCCGTGGCCGCCGTGGTAGAGGTGAAGCTGCCGACGGATGCACGGCTGCTGGCAGCGTGGGCGCGCGAGAGGTGTCCGCACTTGAAGCCCGACGGCAAGTGCCGACGGGCGCGCGGCGGGTGCGCCCTCCTGGGGCTGCCCCCGCGCCGCTGCCAGTGGGCAGAGCAAGGGCCGGCGGTGGCCGCCCCCGAGCCGGTCTACCGCGCGTACCTGGCAATGGCGGGTGGGCCGTGGTGGGCCGGACGGCGCAGAGCGGCCGCCGCTATCGGGAGGCCCCGGGCCGCCGCCGGCCGGCTGTGCAAGTGCGGCCGCTCCCTCGCCCCGCGTCGGCGCATGTGCGACCGCTGCCGTGCCGCGGCCCGGCGCCACACCAACACCGAGTCACAAAAGCGATGGCGAGCGAAGCTGGCGGGTGTAGAGCAGTTAGCGCCATAGGGGTCTACCTGCCTTTGCCCCGTGTGGCCGCCGCCACACGCGACGCCTGGCACACGGGCGGGCGTCCTGAGCGACCGGGGGGCGGCGCAAACTTTCGGGCTTCGGCCCGCCGACCGAACCGCACTGCGCACGCGCATTTTCACGGGTTTTGGGGGGTGGGGGGGGCGCCCTGCCGCAGACGCTCAGAACGCGCCGCGTGACCTGCCCCCCGCCCCCCCCCCCATGAC
>VGYV01000678.1 GCA_016872855.1 Planctomycetota bacterium | reverse complement strand
CGAAGGAGCGATACGATGCGCCACGTGCTGCTGGCCGCCCTGATCGGTCTTGGCCTTGCCGCGTTCGCAGGAGAAGCCGTCGAGGTGCCCGCCATCCGCGTGCCGGCCCCAAGCCCCAAGCTCAGCATCTCCGAGAGCTTCCTCACCGGCCTCGGCATGCTGCCCGACGATGTGAAGAAGGTGGAGGCCGAGGTCGCGCGCCTCAACGAGCAGCGCGCCTCGCTCCTCAAGAAGCTCGACGTAGCCAGGAAGGACCTGCTGGACAAGCAAAAGGACCTGGCCGACGCGCTGAAGGCGCTCGACGACCAGGAGAAGGCACTCGACGCCTTCGTGGCCACCCACCTGCCGAAGGACAAGGAGCAGGACTACACGGTCCGCAAGCAGCTCCAGCCGGTGGTGGACTGGCTGAAGCTCAAGGATGACAAGGTGGCCGAGCTTCTGACCAAGCAGAAGGCGCAGGCCGACACGGTCGCCAAGGCCCGCGAGGCCGCGGAGGCCGCTCACAAGGCCCTGCTGGCCCTGCGGGACGCCGGCGCGCCCGAGACCAAGGACCAGATCGAGGCGTACAAGAAAGCGCGCGATGCCTACACCACGGCGATCAAGAACTACTCCGCCGCCACCCAGACCTGGCTCGACAACATCGAGAGCGTCCTCACCGACGAGCAGAAACTCGTCTGGCGCACCCGCTATCGCCGCACCGCCTCCCCTCTCGACCTCGTGCCGCCGCCCGCCAAGGAATAGGAGCCTCCTGCCGCGAGTCTGCTGGCTCGTAGTGAGGCCTCTAAATAACTCGCCACGATTCTGAATCAATGTGGGCGGGGCCTCTGCGCCCCGCGACACCCTGCGCGGGGCAGAGACGCCCCGCCCACAGGCCTGCGCAATTCCGGCACACGTTCCTTCCTGAGCCTTTGATTCAGAATCGTGGCGAGTTATTTAGGCCGTACAGATACGGGCTGAAGCCCGCACTACGAACTGGGGCGCCCCCTTGTGGGATTCGGGCAACGCGACCCCTCACTCCTCCCCCGTCACCTTGATCCGCTGGGCGCGGGGCTTCGCTTTGGCCTCGCGGCTCAGGCGCTCCACCCGCTCGTCAATCACGCTGCGCACGGCGAGCAACAGCTCCACCTGGGCCTTCTGTAGGTGGTCGAAGAAGGCCGAGGTGCACCTGCCCTTCCTGCGCAGGTGGTCGAGGAGTTCGTAGACGGGGCAGCGGAACCGCCCCTCATCCGTCGTCTTCCTGGCCATCGGGGCTTCCTCCAAACACGATTCGCACGTGGCCGCCCTCGAGCGTGGCCGCCGACGGCTCCAGCGCGGCCACGCGACGCGGCAGGGCGACAAACCGCTTGAACGAGCCGACCCGCACGATCAGCTCGTCGTTGTTCTTCATCAGGTCAATCTCCCCGCTCTTCAGGAAGGGCGCGCGGATGGAGAGGACGTAGCGCCCGTCGCTCTTCGTGAACTCGAATGCCTTGCCGGTGAAGAAGACGGCGGCGGGGTCCTTGTCCTTGAAGAGCTTGGCGGCCAGCCGCCCCAGCTCGGCCCGCCCGAGCATCTCGCGGCGGCCAAGCTCCACGTGCCACAGCGGCACGGGGGCGAAGTAGCTCTCCGCCTCCTCAATGTAGCCCTGCTGCGACTCGCGCCACGCCGCGAAAAACTCGTCCCGAACCGCCGGCGGCAGGATGCGGTTCACCACGATCGCATCCACCGTCAGGTCGAACAAGTGGAAGTACGTGAATGCCCGCTGCGTCTCCTTGAGCACCATCTTCTCGGGATTGGTCACGAGCCGGGCGGTCGTGACCGCGGGGTCCTGGAGCAGCTTCTCCACCCCTTCGAGGCGCCCAAACAGGCGCTGGACCGCCTCGAAGCACTCGTCCTCGGGCAGAGGCACGCTGCTGAGACGCTTGGCCACGGGGCGAACCACCCGCATGATGTTGCGCTCGAGCCTGAAGAGCTTCCGCATATACCACTCCAGGCTCGTCGGCAGGCTGATGAAGCGCATCGCCTCGCCCGTCGGAGCGCAGTCGAGCACGATGACGTCGAACTTCTTCTCCCGCGCATAGCGGTTGATGTAGAGGAGGCAGGCCACCTCCTCCATCCCGGGCAGGATGGCCAACTCGTCGGCCAGCACCTCGCGCAGCCCGCTCGTCCGCAGCAGCGTCGAGAGGTAGCGGAACACCTCTCCCCAGTTCTCCTCCAGCTCCCGCTGGAGGTCCAGCTCCTGAATCCACAGACGCTCGTCCACCGCCACCGGCTGCCCGCCACCGAAGTCCATCAACGACCCCGCCAGGTCGAAGGAATCCGACAGGCTATGCGCCGGGTCGAGCGACATCACGAGGGTGCGTTTGCCCCGCCGGGCGCACTCTACCCCCGTGGCGGCCGACATCGTGGTCTTCCCCACGCCCCCCTTGCCCGCGTAGAGGATGATCCGCATGGGCCTCTTCCCTGTTTCGTGGAATGCCCACCCAATGAGTATATCGCTGAAACGGGCCGGCCACAAGGGGGAGATTGCTCAGGAGGTGTGGCGGGTGCGCGGCGTGGGTTGCTCGCCGAGGCCCCAGATGCGCAAGAGATCGCTGCACCCGTTCTCAAAGCCCTTCGTGAAATCCACCCACTGGTAACCTGCCAGCCCCCACGAGACGGCCAAGAAGTCGCAAGGTTTGTGAAGGATGGGGACCATGCGGTCAGTGTACCTGTCAACTGCGAGCGCGTAGGCCAACTCACGCCTGACCCACTTGGAACTCATTGCGGCCGGCGAGATGACCAGGAGGAACCAGTCGCACCGGGCCAGGGCCTTCCCGATCTCGTCGTACCAGAGCTGTCCCCCGACAAGATGTGCCTCGCTGTGCCATGTCTTGATGCCCCACGTGCGAAGGCGTCGGCTGAGGCGCCTGACAAAGGCGCGGTCCTGCCCCGAGTGAGAGATGAATGCCTCGCGCGGGATGGGCGGCATGCCGGCGGCCATCAGCTTGTGACCCCCGCGAGCCTACGGGGACGCCGCCTCAACGGTGTCAGCCCAAGTTCCCGCATCGTCGGCAGCCTCGCCGGCGCGCGCAGAGCACTGATGATCTCATCGAGGGCTTGCTCCGGATTCTCATGCCAGTTCGGCGGTGACAGCGAGCGCAAGATCGAGGGGATCCCCTTCGTCGGCCGCACCAACACGGGGACTAGCCGTTTGTAGAACCTCTTCTGGGTCAGCGCGTACTGGATGTCACGGTGAATGCGTTCCAACGCCCAGGCATCAGGAGAGAGGAGCACCACCATGGCGCCGGCCTGTTCGAGAGCCTTCCCTGTCGCCAGAGCCCAGTTGTCCCCGGGGAAGACCTCGACGTTCCACCACACCTTGAAGCCTTCGGCTGCAAGGCGCGCGGCAATCTTCGCCGCTGCGTCACCATCCTTGTCCGAGTAGCTCAAGAACACGTTCATGGCGTTCACCCTGCCTTTCATGGCGTGATCGCGGACCTTGACCGCCGGAAGTAATGATACCCCGTGTTCGCCCCGTGGTCAAGGGAATCGCTGCGATCTGGCGCACAGAGCGCGTCACTTCGCCCGGAGCACCTTCTTGAGGTAGGCGAGGCTGCGGACGGCCTGCTCCTCGGTGCCGCACTCGACGGCGAGCACGCCCTTGAAGCCCGCCTTGCGCAGGATGGCGACCACCCGCGGCCAGTCTATCTCGCCGTCCCCGCACGCGCACCCGCTCGGCACGCCAGTGACCTTGCCCACCTCTTTAGTCACCTTCACGTCCTTTGCGTGAACGTGCACGACCCGCTCCGCAATGGCCTCGAGCGTCGCGTAGGGGTCGCCGCCCGACATGAAGATGTTCCCTGTGTCCGGGTTGCAGCTCATGTACGGCGAAGGCACGAGCTCGAGTATCTTCTTGTAGAGCGGGAGCTGGACGGTGAACTTCTGGTGCTGTTCGAGTGCCACGTGGACCTTGTGTCGCTCGGCGACGGGGAGGATGCGCTTGAGGCTGTAGCGGATGACGGCGAATGCCTCGTCCTGGCTCATCCAGTCGGGCACCACCCCCTCATCGGTGTTGATGCAGCGTGCGCCCAGCGCGTGGGCGAAGATGAGGGCCTGGGTGTGGAAGGGCACGCTGACCTCGGGCTGGGCCATGGGCGCGTGGCAGCTCAGGCCGCTCACCTTGAGGCCGCGCTTATCGAGCATCGCCTTGATCTCAAGCGGGTCGCGCTCCATGCTCACCGAGGCCGAGTAGAGGGCCTCGGAGAACAGGTCGCGCCCCGTCTGCACGTTCAGCTCCACGTACTTGTAGCCCATCCGCGCCGTCGCGTCGAGGCAGTACTCGAGCGGCTTGTCGGCGTGCCGGAACGCCTCCGTGTTCAGCCCGATCTGAATGTCCGCCATCCTGCTCTCCTTCCCTGCCGCGGTGACGAAACGCCCTCCTGCCCTCCATCCTAGCGCCCGCCCCCCGCCGCGTCAAGTCGTTTGGTCGTGGTCCGTTCTGGACACGGGGTCGCCTGCGCGCTCGTGCCTCAGCGG
>VGYV01000677.1 GCA_016872855.1 Planctomycetota bacterium | reverse complement strand
GCGCAAGGGGGCCGAGGCGGCCTGCAAGGAGCTCGGCGTCGAGATGGTCTGGCGCGGCGCGAAGGACGAGACGTCGCCGACCGACGAGATCAAGATCGTGGAGGCGATGATCGAGCGCGGGGTGGATGGCATCGTGCTGGCCCCGCAGCACGCGCAGTCGCTCGTCCAGGTGGCCGAGAAGGCGATTGCGGCGGGCATTCCCGTGGTGGTGATCGACTCGGGGCTGAACTCGGGCAAGATCGTGTCGTTCGTGGCGACGGACAACTACCAGGGCGGGGTGATGGGCGCGGAGCGCCTGGCCAAGGTGGTCGGCGAGGAGGGCGAGGTGGCGCTCATCATGAACGTCCCCGGCTCCGCCTCCACGGAGGAGCGCGAGAAGGGCTTCCGCAAGGCCCTCGAGAAGTTCCCGAAGGTCAAGCTCGTCAAGGAGCTCCACGCCGAGGGCAAGTCGTCCAAGGCCCTCCAGGTGGTCACCGACATCCTGACGGCCCACCCGAACCTTGCGGGCATCTTCACGGCGAACGAGCCGGGGGCCATCGGCGCGGTGAACGCCGTGGAGAACGAGGGGCGCAAGGGCAAGGTGAAGATCGTCGGCTTCGACGCCTCCGTGGCACTCATCAAGGCCATCAAGAGCGGCACGCTCGACTCGACGATCGTGCAGGACCCGCACGAGATGGGCTACCGCGGCGTGAAGGTGCTCTACGACCACCTCCAGGGCAAGGTGGCCCAGCCGCTCGAGAAGACCCCCATCAAGCTCGTGACGAAGGACAACCTGGACACGCCGGAGATCCGCGAGCATCTGGCCGCGTACGGGGCGCTGATCCAGGACGAGAAGTGAGCCATTGCGGATTGGCGATTTCGGATTGCGGATTGGCGAGGGGGGATGGAGTGGCCGCGGGACATGGGTTCTGGAATCCGCAATCCGAAATCCGAAATCCGAAATGGCCCCCCGCTCCTCGAAATGCGCGGCATCCACAAGGGCTTCCCAGGCGTCCAGGCCCTCAAGGGCGTGGACCTCGCGGTGCGCGCGGGCGAGGTCCACTGCCTCGTAGGCGAGAACGGCGCCGGCAAGTCCACCCTCATGAAAGTCCTCATGGGCGTCTACCGCCCCGATGCGGGCGAGATACTGCTCGACGGCCTCCCTGTGGCCATCGAGAGCCCGCACCGCGCGCTCCAGCTCGGCATCTCGATGGTGTTCCAGGAGCTCAACCTGGTCCCCGCCCTCAGCGTGGCCGAGAACGTCTTCCTCGGCATCGAGCCGCTCCGCGTGCGGCGGCTGGGGATCATAGACTGGCGTGCCCTGCGGTCGCGGACCCGCGAGGTGATTCGGCGCTTCGGGTTCCCCATCGAGCCCGACACGCCGGTGAGCCGCCTGAGCCGCGCGAAGCGCCAGCTCGTCGAGATCACCAAGGCGCTCGTGACCGAGAGCAGAATCGTGATCATGGACGAGCCGACCGCCTCGCTGTCGCTGGAGGAGACGCAGCAGCTCTTCGGCATCCTGCGGCGCCTGCGCGGCGAGGGCGTGGCGATCATCTATATCTCACACCGCCTCGAGGAGCTGCGCGAGGTGGGCGACCGCGTGACCATCCTGCGCGACGGCGAGCGGGCCCACACGGGCGACGTGGCGGCGACCGACCTCCCGGCCATGATCCGCCACATGGTGGGCCGCGAGCTGGTCGACATGTATCCGAAGGAGCCGGCGCCCATCGGCCGCGAGCGGCTGCGCGTCGAGGGCCTCTGGGCGCACAAGGGGCGCGTCCGCAACGTCAGCCTTCGCGTGCGGGCCGGCGAAATCGTCGGCATCGCGGGCCTCGTGGGCGCGGGCCGCACCGAGCTGGCCGAAGCCATCTTCGGCATCGCGCCCATCGAGGGCGGCCGCGTGGTCGTGGACGGCGTGGAGCGGCGCTTCAGCTCGCCCCACGACGCCATCCGCGCCGGGCTCGGCCTCCTCACCGAGGACCGCAAGGGCACTGGGCTCCTCCTCAACCTGCCGCTCCCGCACAACACCACCCTCGCGGCGCTCGGCCGCCTGCTGCGCGGCTTCCATCTGCCCCTGGGCGCCGAGCGGCGGGTGGCCCAGGACTTCGTGGCCCGCCTGGGCATCCGCACCCCGTCGGTGCGGCAGCTCGCCCTGCGCCTCAGCGGCGGCAACCAGCAGAAGGTGGTCCTCGCCAAGTGGCTCTACGCCCAGAGCCAGGTCCTCATCTTCGACGAGCCGACCCTCGGGATTGACGTGGGGGCGAAGGTGGAGGTCTACAGGCTCCTGTGCGAGCTGGCCCGCCAGGGCGCGGCCATCGTGATGATCTCGTCCGACCTGCCCGAGCTCCTGGCGATGAGCGACACGCTCCTGGCCATGCGCCGCGGCGAGGTCACCGCCACCCTCGACCCGCGCAAGACGAACCAGGAGGAGGTCCTCCGCTACATGGCCCTCGGCGCCGATGCCCCATCCCCCGAAGACCGCGCCCCGGCGGCCAGGAGCGCCCCGTGAAGCACCTGCTCGCGCGAGTCCTCCCCTTCCTGTTCCTCATCGTCCTGGCCCTCGTCCTGGCCCTGACGACGAAGGGCTTCGCGACGCTGGCGAGCCTGAGCAGCGTCCTGCGCTTCTCGTCGGTCATCATCGTCATCGGCGTGGGGATGACGTTCGTGATCGTCGCGGGGGGGATTGACCTGTCGGTCGGCTCGGTGCTCGCCTTCGCCAGCGTCGTGGCGGCGTGGTGCATCGAGGCGAGCGGGCCGCTGGCCATCCGGCTCGCGGGGGCGCTCGGCGCGTCCGGGGCGGGCGCCGTGGCAGTGCGCGTCGTCGTGGGCATCCTGGTCGGCGTGCTGGTGGGCACGCTCTGGGGGCTGCTCAACGGGGCGATGGTGGTATGGCTGCGGCTCCCCCCGTTCGTGGCCACGCTGGCCTCGATGGGCCTGGCCCGCGGGGCGGCCTATATCCTTGCGAGGGCCGTGTCGGGCACCACCACCGTCGAGATCGTGCCGGAGGGCTTCCGCTTCCTGGCCAATGGGATGCTCTTCGGCTTCGCCCCGATGCCCGTCGTCATCATGTTCGTGGTGGTCGCGGCTGGGCACTACGTGCTGAACCACACGCGGCTGGGGCGCTACAGCTTCGCCATCGGCTCGAACGTCGAGGCGGCCCGCTACTCCGGCGTGCCCATCCAGCGCTACACCTTCGCCGTCTACGCCATCCTGGGCGCCCTGGCCGGCCTGGGCGGGATGATCGAGGCATCGTTCAACGGCAACGGCCAAGCCGTCTTCGGCGCCGGCTACGAGCTCCTGGTCATCGCCGCCGTCGTCATCGGGGGCGGCAGCCTCAGCGGCGGCCAGGGAACCATCATCGGCACCGTCACCGGCGCGCTCATCATGGGCGTGATTGACAAGGGCTGCACCCTCCGCGGGCTCAAGTACGAGCACCAGCTCGTCGTCATCAGCGTCCTCATCGTCATCGCCGTCGCCTTCGACATGTTCCAGCGCCGCCGCACCGGCGCTTGACTCGCAAGGGCCATCTGGATAGAGTCATACATAGGGGTCCCTGCGCGCAGGGCCGGCCGAAGCGTGCGAGACGCGTGGCCCCCAGCGGACGCGTAGCCGCGCGCTTCAAGATATCGCACCTTGTCGGAAGAGGAACTGACGATGGCAGAGGACAAGATCAGCATCCTTCTGATCGGCGGGAAGCAGGAGGATGCTGCGAGGCTCCAGGACATGATCGCGGCGGGGAAGGGCCTGCCCACACAGGTGGAGCGCGCGGGACGGCTGGCAGAGGGGCTGACACGCCTGGCCAAAGGCGGCTTCGACCTTGTGCTGCTCGACATCGCGTCGCCCGGCAAGGCGGGTGTCGAGAGCGTGGCGAAGGCCCACGCCCAGGCGCCCGAGGTCCCGCTCATCGTCCTCACAGGCGCCGACGCCGAGGCCATCGGCGGCCCGGCGCTCTGGGCGGGCGCGTACGACTACCTCCCCAAGGCAGAGCTGAGCCAGGCCCTCCTCAGCCGCGTCATCCGCTATGCCATCAGCCGCCAGGCGCTCGAGGCCGAGGCGCGCCGCCAGGCCTTCCTCGACCCGGCCACCGGCCTCTACAGCCGCCAGGCCTTCCTCGCCCTCGTGCAGCGCGACCTCAAGCTGGCACGCCGCCGGGGCGAGAAGGTGGCCCTGCTGGCCATCTACACGGGCGGCCTGGGCCGCCTCTGCGCGGCCATGGGGCCGCAACGGGGCCAGCGCGTCTTCGCCGACTTCGCCCAGATGCTGCGGACGACCTTCCGCGAGACCGACCTTGTCGCGCGAGTCGGCCCCGACGACTTCGCGGCCCTCGCCCTCGGAGTCTCGCCCATCGGCACCGACGTCGTCGCCGCGCGCCTCCGCAAGGGCCTCCTCGTCCTCACCAACCACCCCGACTGGCTCTCGATCCGCGTGGCCGCCGTCAGCCCCGAGGTCGGCTCCGAAGTCTCAGCCGCCGACCTCCTGGCGCGCGCCCTCGAGGCCTGCAAAGAGGGGCCTGAACCGC
>VGYV01000676.1 GCA_016872855.1 Planctomycetota bacterium | reverse complement strand
TATCACTTCCACCTGTTTCTCCAGACGCCGGACGCGGACCTCTCGCCGGGGATGCACGACCTGGAGTCCGGCTATGCCTCCGGGTTCAACCGTAGGCACGAGCGCCGCGGCCCGTTGTTCCAGGGGCGCTTTCACGCCCTGCTGGTCGAGCGCGATGCCCACGACTGGGAGTTGACGCGGTACGTTCACCTGAACCCCGTGCGTGCGGGGGCCGCGCGGCGGCCCGAGGACTATCCGTGGGGGAGTTGCCGCTTCTACTTCCGCGACCGCGAGGCCCCGCCCTGGCTCGCCTGGGAGCAGGTGCTGGTGCGGCACGGGCGCACCCTGCGGGCGGCGCGCCGGGCCTATGCGCGGTTCCTGGCCGAAGGCGTCGCGTCGCCGCCCAGGTCGCCGCTGGGGAAGGCGGTCGCCTCTACGCTCCTGGGCTCGCCCTCCTTCGTGGAGAGGATGCGGGCGTGGCTGGAGGGCCGCCTGCCTGACCACGACGTGCCGGCTGCGCGCGCCCTGCGCCCCGCGGTGGCGGTGGAGGATGTGGAGCGAGCCGTCTGCCAGACCTTCGCCGTGGCGACGGAGGCCCTGCGGCAGCGGGGGCGGTGGGGCAACGAGGCGCGCGATGTGGCCATACACCTGTGCCGCAAGCTGAGCGGGGCCCCCGTGGCTGCCCTGGGCGCGCGGTTCGGTGGCATCGGCCCCGCCGCCGTGAGCAGGACGGATGCGAGAACCCGCGAGCAGGCCCTGCGTGACCGCGCACTTGCCGCCCGCGTGAGGGAGTGCGAAGCGCAGATCGCAAAAAGTAAAAAGTAAAGACCTGACACCAAAGGAGCGGAAGGAGACAACAGATGAAGGCTAGGCTGGCATTGCTTGGCGGGGCAAAGGCTGTGACGCTGCCCTGGCCGGCGTATCCCGTCATCGGCGAGGAGGAGGTGTGCGCCGCGGTGAAGGCGGTGATGGCGCGGCAGCTCTCGGACTGCGGCCGCGGCGGCCTCGTGGGGCAGATGGAGGAGGACTACGCGAAGCGCTTCGGGACGAAGCACGCGGTGGGCTTCTCCTCCGGCACGTCGGCCATCCACGCGGCTCTCTTCGCGGCCGGGGTGCGGCCCGGCACGGAGGTGCTGGCGGCGAACCACAACTGGATTTCGGGCATCACGGCCATCCTCCACGCCGGCGGCACGCCGGTGCTGTGCGACGTGAAGCGGGGGGCGTTCCACATAGACCCCGCCGAGATTCGCCGCAAGGCCGGCCCGCACGCGAAGGCCGTCGTGGTCACGCACATGTGGGGCCTGCCGGCCGACATGGACCCCATTCTGGCCGCGGCGCGCGAGCGGGGGCTGGCGGTGGTCGAGGACTGCTCGCACGCGCACGGGGCGGTCTACAAGGGGCGGCTGGTGGGCACCATCGGCGACGTCGGGTGCTTCAGCCTCCAGGGCAGCAAGGCCATCGTGGCGGGCGAGGGCGGGGTGCTGGTGACGAACAGCCGCCGCCTGGCCCAGCGGGCGCTGGTGCCCGGGCACCATCCCGGCCGCATCGGCTGGGCGCTCACGCTGCGGGAGACCAAGCCCTTCGCGCAGGCGGGCGGCATGTGGACTTATCGCATCATGCCCGTCTGCGCCGCTATCGCGTCGGCCCAGCTCAAGAAGCTCGACGCCTTGAACGCCGCGCGGCAGGCGAACTTCGACCGCCTCAGTGGGCGTTTGCGGAGGAGCTGCCCTTTCATCGAATGGCCCAAGCTCCCGCCCAATTCCAGGCGCGGCTGGTACAGCACGCCCGCGTTCTTCACGCTCGAGCGGAGAGGCGTCACGCGCAACAAGTTCGTCCAGGCGGTCCGCGCTGAGGGGGCGCCCATCGGGGGCGAGGGCTACACGGATTGGAGCCGCATCCCGCTGCTCCAGGACATGCGGCTCTTCTCCCAACTGTTCGTGCCCCGGCACGCCAACGGCGTGGAGTTCCGCCCCGTGCCGCCCGGCTCGCTGCCGAACAACGAGTGGCTGCGGGCGCACATGCTGCTCTTCCCCATCCCGGCGGTCGAGTCGCCCGCGCTGATGGACCAGGTTGCGGAGGCGGTGGAGAAGGTGGCGGGGAACTTGGCGGCCCTCGCCCGCTACGAGCCGAAGGAGGCGAAGAAATGACGCGCACAGCCGTCCCACTTGCCTCTCCGGGAACCGTGTGCGCAGCCCAGCCCCCAAACGGGGGCGACCCAGGCGTAGCCCAGGGCGACCGAAGGGAGCCCTGGGTGGGCCGTGCCCCCAGGAGCGAGCCCCCGAAGTGGGGCGATTCAGATAGCCGTGAATCGCCCCTTTCAGGGGCTCATGCACGGGGTGGGCTCACTTCCCAGGGCTCCCTTCGGTCGCCCTGGGCTACGGCTGGCTCGCCCACTTCGTGGGCTGTCAAGCCGCCTGTCCCGCAACGGCACCGTGGCAGTCTGCCTGCCGGGGCGTTGATCGTGTTCGCCTGCGTTTTGGCGGGGCGCCTTCGCGCGGCGGAGGCGCAGCCGAGCGGGTTGCGCGAGCTGTATTCGAAGCGGACGAAGGAGGGGCGCGCGCTGTGCATCGGCGGCGCGGGCGGCACGACGGCCCAGGCCGAGGCGGCAGTGGACGCCGGCCTCGCTTGGCTCGCCAAGGCCCAAGAGGCGGACGGTCGCTGGAGCACGGAGAAGTGGGGCGGCGTGGCGGGCTACGACGTGGGGATCACGGGGCTGGCGCTCGCCGCGTTCGCGGGAGCTGGCCATGGCCAGGGCGTCGGCGAGCACCTGGCGACCGTGGCCAAGGGGCTGACGTGGCTGAGGAGCCAGCAATTCCCCAACGGCGGGTTCGCCTGGAAGGTCTTCTACGAGGAGGGCATGGCGGCCCTCGCCCTGTGCGAGGTCAGCGGCTTATCGCCGGAGCGCGACGTGACTCGCGCCGCGCAGCTCGCGCTCGACTACCTGTGCAAGGTGCAGCCCGAGCACGGCGGGTTCCGTTACCAGGGCGCGGCGCCGAAGGACCAGGGCGACCTGTCGGTGAGCGGCTGGCAGTTCCTCGCGCTGGCCCAGGGGCTGTCGGCCGACCACGGGCTGCCGCACGCGGCGGCCGGCCGCAGCCGCGGCCTCCTCATTCCTCAATCGGCCATCGAGCGGACGCGGGTGTTCCTCAAGAACACCTACTGCGGCGACGGGGGTAGCGCTTACGTCGTGGGACAGGCGGGGGGGCAGAAGACGGCGACGCCCTCGATGACGGCGATCGGGATGTTCTGCCGCCAGCTCTTCGGGGATGAGACGGCGGGGCCGGAGGTCCGCGCCGCCGCCGATTGGCTGCTCAAGTACGCAACGGCGGCGAAGGACGCGAAGGAGGGCGGCCGCCAGTTGGGCCAGGACCTCTACTTCACCCACCACTCCTGCCTGGCGATGTTCCAGATGGGCGGGCGCTACTGGACCACGTGGAACGCCCTCTTCCGGGACGCGGTGGTGAAGGCCCAGGTGCAGGCGGAGGCGGACGCGCAGGGGCGGCCGGTCCGCGGGAGCTGGGGCCCCGCGAAGCACGCCTTCGGGCAGGCGGGCGGGCGCGTCTACGTGACGGCGATGGCTGCGCTGTGCCTCGAGACCTACTACCGCTACGCGCCCTTCTATCGGGGCCGCTTGCCCCTGGGCGTGGAGTTCTGAATGGGCTTGAAACGGAACGGGGGGCAGTCTATCATAGGGGAACAAGGGATTCCCCAGGGCCGGCTGTGACCGAATCAGCCATGCGGGGTCCACGTAGGCAGAGGCAAAGGAGGAGCGCATGGCTCTCGCCGACAGAGTTGTTGGCTACTCCCTCGACCACCCCAGGCGCATCACCCTCATCATGGTCATTGTCACCCTCGCCCTCGGGGCCATGATACCGTGGGTGAAGGTGGACACCGATCCCGAGAACATGCTCTCGGAGGACGAGGCGGTGCGCGTGTTCCACCACGACATGAAACGCGAGTTCACGCTCAACGACATGGTCGTGCTGGGGGTCGTGAACGAGAAGGACCCCGACGGGGTGTTCAACCCCACATCGCTGGCGCGGGTCTACGAGCTGACGAAGTTCGCCGAGAAGCTGCGCTGGCCCGACCCGAAGGCCCCCGGCAAGGAGATCGGGGTGGTGGAGGTGGACCTGCTGGCCCCCTCGAAGGTGGACAACATCGAGCCTGCGGGCGAGGGCACGGTGCGGTTCGAGTGGCTGATGCCCGCGCCGCCGACGACCCGCGAGGCGGCCCGGGCCATCCGCGAGAAGGCCAAGGCCAACCCCCTCCTCGACGGCACACTGGTGAGCGAGGACGGCAAGGCCCTCTGCCTCTACCTGCCCCTGACCTCGAAGGACCTCTCCTACCGCGTCTACAGCGAGCTGCGGAAGAAGATCGCCACGCTGACGGGCGACGAGGAGTACCACATCACGGGCCTGCCTGTGGCCGAGGACACGTTCGGCGTCGAGATGTTCATGCAGATGGCCATTTCGGCCCCGCTGGCCATGCTGGTGATCTTCATCCTCCTGTGGCTGTTCTTCCGCAAGCTCACGCTCAT
>VGYV01000675.1 GCA_016872855.1 Planctomycetota bacterium | reverse complement strand
GGGGATCGGGTGCGTCTTGTCGTCGTCGGGCATGGAGAGGATGGGGATCTGGGTGATGGAGCCCTTGCGGCCGCGCATGCGGCCGGCGCGCTCGTAGATGGTCGAGAGGTCGGTGTAGAGGTAGCCAGGGTAGCCTCGGCGGCCTGGGACCTCTTTGCGAGCGGCGGAGACCTCGCGGAGGGCGTCGCAGTAGTTGGTCATGTCGGTGAGGATGACGAGGACGTGTAGGCCGAGGTCGAAGGCGAGGTATTCGGCGGCGGTGAGGGCGACGCGCGGGGTGGCGAGGCGCTCGATGATGGGGCTGTTGGCGAGGTTGATGAAGACGCAGGCGCGTGCGAGTGCGCCGGTGCGGAGGAAGTCGGCGAGGAAGTAGTCGGCCTCCTCGAAGGTGATGCCCATTGCGGCGAAGACGACTGCGAAGCCCTCGCCGCTCTTCAGGGTGCGGGCCTGGCGGGCGATCTGGGCGCCGACTGCGGCGTGTGGGAGGCCGGAGCCTGAGAAGACGGGGAGCTTCTGGCCGCGGACGAGGGTGTTCATGCCGTCAATGGTGGAGATGCCGGTCTGGATGAACTCGTTTGGGTAGTCGCGGGCGGTGGGGTTGATGGGGCTGCCGTTGATGTCGCGGCGAGCGACGGGGATGACGGGTGGGCCGCCATCAATGGGGCGGCCTGAGCCGTCGAAGGCGCGGCCGACGATGTCGGGCGCGACGGGGAACTCGAGGCCGCGGGTGAGGAAGCGAACTTTGACATTGTCGGGCGCGATGTCGCGGCTGCCCTCGAAGATCTGAAGGACGGCGCGGTCTTCGTCGGCCTCGAGCACCTGGCCGCGTCGGACCTCGCCGCTGGGAAGGCGGACCTCGGCGAGCTGGCCGTAGCTGACGCCTTCGACGGCCTCGACGAGCATCAGGGGGCCGACGAGGTCACGAGCCTGTTTGTATAGAGTGATCATCTGTTCCCTCGAAACAATGCGTAATCCGTAATCCGTAATCCGTAACCAGAGAAGACGAGCAGAACCCCGAGGTTTCTTTCTGATTACGGATTACGAATTACGCATTACGGATTCCTGCCAGCGCCGGCCTTCAAGCCGGCGAGTTGCTCCTTGATACTTCCGTGCAGCGCATCGAGCTGATCGACGTCCTCCTCGTCCACGCGCTTCATGCCGGCGATGGATTCGATGGCGGCGAGCTTCACGAGCGCATCTATCTCGGCCCCGCGCTCCATCGCCTGGCGGGCCAGGTCGTAGAAGTCGGCGATGTTGCGGAGCATGGCGAATTGCTTCCGTTGCGAGGTATAGGTGTCTATGGGGTCGAAGGCGCTCTGGTGGAGGAAGTCCTCGCGGACCATCTTGGCGCACTGGAGGATGAGGCGGTCGGAGGGCGAGAGGGCGTCCATGCCGACGAGGCGGACGAGTTCCTCGAGTTCGGCCTCGCGGTTGAGGAGCCACATGGCGCGGCGGCGCACGTCGGGCCAGCGGGCGTCCACGTGCTCCTTGGCGTAGGCGTTGGCCATCTCGTCGTAGAGCGAGTAGCTGTTGAGCCAGTTGATGGCTGGGAAGTGGCGTTGGGCGGCGAGGGCGTCGTCGAGGCCCCAGAAGACCTTGACGACGCGAAGCGTGGCCTGGACGACGGGTTCGGAGAGGTCGCCGCCTGGGGGGCTGACGGCGCCGATGAGGGAGAGGGTGCCGGTGCGGGCGTCGGAGCCGAGGCAGACGACGCTGCCTGCCCGCTCGTAGAAGCCTGCGATGCGGCTGGCGAGGTAGGCTGGGAAGCCCTCCTCGCCGGGCATTTCCTCGAGGCGGCCGGAGATTTCGCGCATCGCCTCGGCCCAGCGGCTGGTCGAATCGGCCATCGTGGCCACGGAGTAGCCCATGTCGCGGAAGTATTCAGCGATGGTGATGCCGCAGAAGACGCTGGCCTCGCGGGCGGCGACGGGCATGTTCGAGGTGTTGGCGATGAGCACGGTGCGCTCGATGAGCGGGCGCCCCGAATCGGGGTCCTGGAGTTCGGGGAACTCCAGCAACACGTCGGTCATCTCGTTGCCGCGTTCGCCGCAGCCGACGTAGACGACGATTTCGGCGTTGGCCCACTTGGCGAGCTGGTGCTGGACGACGGTCTTGCCACTGCCGAAGGGGCCAGGCACGCAGGCAGTGCCGCCCTTGGCGACGGGGAAGAGGGTGTCAATGACGCGCTGGCCGGTGATGAGCGGCTCGGTGGGCGGCACGCGGCGGGCGACGGGGCGGGCCTGGCGGACGGGCCACTTCTGCATCATCGGCAGCTCGCGGCGGCCCTCGGCCGTCTCTAGCACGTAGACCGGCTCGGTCACGGTCGCCTCGCACTCCTTGATGGAGGCGACCTTGCCCGCGAGGCCGGGGGGCACCATGATCTTGTGCTTCACGAGCGGCGTTTCATCCACCGTGCCGACGACATCGCCGGCGACGACCTGTGCTCCCACCTTGACGGCGGGGATGAAGTGCCACTTCTTCGCGCGGTCGAGGCCGGGCAGCTCGGCGCCGCGGACGATGAAGTCGCCGAACTTCCCTCGGATGGCCTCGAGGGGGCGCTGAATGCCGTCGTAGATGCCGGTGATGAGGCCGGGCCCCAGCTCGACGCTGAGCGGCGTACCCGTGGGGTAGACGGGGTCGCCTGGGCCGATGCCCTCGGTGCTCTCGTAGACCTGGATGGAGTATTCGCCGGCGCGGATTTCGATAATCTCGCCGAAGAGGCGCTCCTTTCCGACGCGGACGACCTCGTACATGCCCGACTCGTCGAGGCCGCGGGCGACGACCAGGGGGCCGGCGACCTTCTTGATCACGCCTTCTTTCATTGGCTACCTTCCGAGGAGAAGCCGCGAGCCGCGAGCCGCGAGCGCCGAGCCGGAAGACCGGAAGGCCTAAGCTCCGCTCTTCTGCTCGACGCTCGTGGCTCGAAGCTCGTGGCTGACCGCATGAATGCCCCTTCAGTACTCACCCAGAATGTTCGCCCCCGCCGCCACCTCGATGACCTGGCGGATGTCGTCGAGGGCGGGATGCCCCTCGCCGCGTTCGGCGCCGAGCAGGAGCACGACGACGCCTCGCTTGCGGAGCGATTCGATGGCCTCGCCACAGTCGGCGAAGCGCTGGTCGAGGACGACCAGTTGCGGCGCCCCGCCGGCGAGCAGGCGACCCGCGGCCTCGGCAAGCTCGGCCGGGGTCTGGCAGCGCAGCGTCTCCGCGCCGATGCCGGCGAAGAGGCCGACGAAGTGTCTGCGGCCGAGGGCGGCGAGCTTAGCCATAGGTCTGCCGTATGTCGCGGGCGATGGCGTCGCGGGAGAGGCCCGCGGCGACGCCGGCGACGATTGACTTCAGGTTGAGGGCCTCGATGCGGAGGCCCCAGAGGAACGCGAACACGGGCTCGGGGCCGAAGGCCACGCCACGGCCGGCGTGGGTGGCATCGGTCATCCAGTCGTCGCTCAGCCGCTCGACGCCGGCAGCGGGGACCGGCTCGTCGTCGCCGAGGGTCTGAGCGGCCGCGAGGCCGAGGGCGGTGAAGACGGGCCGCCAGTCGCGCTGGCCTTCGGCGGCGAGGGCGCGGACGGTTTCCCTCGCATCGCCCAACTCATCGAGGGCATCGGCGCTCACCGCATCGGCCCAGTGCTGGAAGCGGCTGCGGAGGAGGGCGAGGGCGAGGCGAAGCTGGAGCCACTGGCCCACCCAGGCGGCAACCCCGGGGCTGCCCAGGGCCTCGGCGGCCTGCCGCAGGCTGCGGGCCTCGTAGAGCTGCGTCACGCCGTCCACGAGCTGGGGCGTGCGCTCCTCGCGCGGCCCGGCGTCGCGGATGGCCGCGGCGGCCGCGGCGAACGGGGCAAATGCCTCATCGGTCTCCTGACCCGCCCAGCACTGGTCCCAGACGGCGTCCGGCGTGGCCGAGCCGGGGCCGGCGCCGCGCTCGAGGCCCAGCGCCTTCTCGCGCAGATAGCCGCGGAACGCCTGCCACTCGATGGGCAGGAGGAAGAGGTCGGCCACGGCGCGCGCGGGACAGTCGCCGGCCATGCGACGGACAAAGGCGGCGTAGGCCGCCTGCATCGCCTCAGCGAGTGCGAACGGTTCGGCGGTGTCGGGCAGGTCGGCAAACATCACGGTCGCTCGGACGCGCCCGAGGACCTCTGGCAGCCCATCGGCGTTCAGCAGCTCCAGCGTCGCGCGCTGGGAGAGGAGGCGTGTGTCGAGCGCGCTCACGAGGCCGCTGACATAGGTCCAGGCGATGCGGTTCGGGCGTGTCCCAATGGCACGAGCCACAGGCGACTCCTGAGGGGATGAATGGATGGGTGGATGATTGGATGGCTGTCAGGCATTCATCCATTCATCCAAACATCCATTCATCCTCTCCGCTATCGGCACTTAGAAACTATCTCAAAACCCACGCGGGCTGCGACGCCAGCGATTCTGGCCGCAGGCTAGGAGCACGGAGGAGGCGATGCAACGGAGAGCATCGCTGACGACGTGCGACAACGCCTGCGGCCAGAAGTCGCGGCGTCCCTTCGGGTTGCGGCGGCAG
>VGYV01000674.1 GCA_016872855.1 Planctomycetota bacterium | reverse complement strand
GCGTCGGCCCCTGGAGGACGAGCGAGGGCAGCCGGGTGACCTCGAAGGCGTCGTCGGGCGGCACGAGGACCGCGTTGGGCGCGATCTCCGCCTGGACCAGGCGAATGAAGACCTCCACGGCTTCCCTAACCGAGAACACTGCGGATCGCCTCCTGGTAGTTCTTCACGATCTCGCCGCGATACTGCTCCATCACGGGATGGAGGAACGGGCGGGGCGGGAGGATGATCACGGCGCCGTTGGGGTGGTTGATCGTGGCGCCGAACTCCATGATCGCCCCGATGTTCGCCATCTCGTCGCCTTCCTTGTTCCTCGTCCCCCGCAGAAGCCCCACGAAGGCCCTGTCGCCCAGTATCAGTTGGGTGACCGAGGCCAGGAGGAACCCGGTGTCGATCAGCGCCTTGGAGGAGCCTTTCCGCTCAATGGTGCTCTGAGCCAGCCGAGCGAAGGGCACCCCGCCGGGCGCCTGGGACGTGATCCCCTTCTTGATCTCGCGCACCAGCAACATGGCGTTCTTGACGGTCGCCTGGCGCAGCGCCTGCGCCAATCGGGCGCCGAGGTTCGACCCCAGCACCTGCTTCGCCTTCTCCCAGTCGCCGAATCGGCTAACCGCCATGATGCTTCACCAGTTGAACGGTCTTGTGGGTCACCAGGCCGAAGAGCCGCTCCTCGACCACGGTGAGGACCTTGAACGTCGTCACGCCGAGATGGGCCGCCCCGCCGCCCTCGAACGTCACCCGGTCGCCGACCTCGATCTCCTGCTCGGGCAGGACCGAGATGACCGCGTCCGCACCCATCGCCTTGAGTGTCTCTTGTGGCGTCGGCACGAACTCGCAGGCGAACTCGCCCGCGTCGGTGTACTCCTGCTCGTCCGAGCCGTAGAGTTGTTCCCGCGGCGCCGGCGGCACGAGGCGATGGCCCCTCTGCCCCGCGGCGAGGATCATCTCCCGCACGTCGGCGACGATGGCCGCCTTCTCGGCCTCGGTCAGAATCGGCATCGCCTTCTCCTGCTGCCCTGGCTGTAGATCACCGGATGCAGGTCCCTGGGAGTGATGATGCTGTCGTCATCCACCGCGCCCGTGAGCGCTGCCACAATACCCCGGTACTGCTGCCACAGGGCGTCCCACAGCTCTGCCCAGGAACTGACGGCCTTCGTCTTGTCCACGCGTTTGTCGCCGGACTGGAACGAGATGCCCGTTGTGGCCGATGTGGTCCGGCGCATGCCGGCGAGGTTCGCATGAGCCGCCAGAAGCAGCAGCTCCAGGTGTTCCTCCGTGGGGTCGGGCGTCAGCTCCGTCTCGCCCATGGCGTAGCGCGTCCCCAGGTCGAGGTTGACCCGGGTCACTGCCCTGGCGATGGCGCGCCGGCATTCGGCGTCGGTGAACACTGACGCGTCCGGGTCGCCGGCGTCGAGACGGAGCCTGGCGATGGCCTCACTGAGTTCCACCGGGCTTCACCTCCTGGAGCCGGCGCTCGATGGCGACGACCACCGTCTTCCGCCTCTCGGTCTTCAAGAGCGCCTCGAGCTTCTTCGGGTCGGTCTCGTCGTCGATCTGCTCGATGGCGTCGGCGGCCGAGAGGCGGTCGTATTCCGCCGGGGCCGGCGAGGCCGCCTTGGGCGCCTCCGGCGGGCCGACCGGGGTCTCCTCGCCGACCTGCTCGATGAACCCCCGGTCGAGCGCCCCCTCGCCCTGGGGGCTGAGCGCCTTCACCTCGACCACCTCGCCGGGCCGCAGCCGCAGCTTCGCGTCGGCGATGACGAGCGGCCCGGGCCGCTTGCTTCGGATCTTCATCTGTCCTTGCTCCTCTCTTCTCACGTTTCACGAATCACGCATCACGGTTCACGCATCCGCCTTCGCCGAGGCTACGGCGGACAGGTCACCCGCTGATGACGATCTTGGCCAGGATGTCGGGGCGGGTGACCCCCATCCCAAGCTCCGTCCAGACGAGCCAGCCCGTCTTGAACTTGGTCTTCCGGTCCACGCTCTCGGCCTTGACCGCCTCGCGGATGGGCATCTTCCCGATCTCCTCGTCGGGGAGGATGAGCACCTCGGTCAAGGGCATGGCCGAGGTGAGCAGGATGCTGCCCGTGCCGTAGTTCTTGATCACGCCCTTCTCGCGCAGCTCGGCCTTCGTCTGGGGGTCGAGGTCCCAGTCGCGGATGTCGTTGAACCGGCGCCCGCGCATGATGATCCACTTCACGGCGAGCTCGAGGTCCTCAAGGATCGAGATGGCCTCGTTCACGGCGTCGTCGGTCAGCGCGGAGCCGGTCACCGTCACGGTGTTGGCCGCCGGCACGGCCGCGGAGATGACCGACACCGTCCTGGCGTCGATGGTCTTGCGGATCTCCGTAGCGGCCGATTCCTGGATGTCGAGCAGCGTGCCGATGTTGCCGTGCTTGAGGACCGAGATGTCCACCATCGGCGCGCTGTGGACGCGGCCGGTGGGGAACTCAACCTCGTCGCGGCCCACCTCCTGCTCCCTCGCCTCCCCGTCCTCGCTGATCCAGTAGGCTCTGAGGGTGGGGCGCTTCTGGTAGATGGGCCGCTCGCCCTTGGGGAGCGTGTGCTTGGTGAGCAGCAGCGAGGAGATCTCCTTGCGGTCGATCTCCTGGGCGATGGGGTCCGCGATAGCCGCGGCCAGCGCGCGCAGCCCCTCGGGCGTCTCGACGGCCTCGCTCATCAGCGCGGCCATCGCCTCCAGGTACTCCTGGGAGTGAACGTCAATCGTCTGGGTGTCCATACCGAAATGGCCTCCTTTCTCAGAGGAGAAGCTTGAACTTGAGGACGCCGCCGACGACGCTGATCGCCTCGGCGATGACAAGGTCGCCCTCGGCGACGCCAGCGGTCAGCTTGCCGTTGGCGGAGACCTTCAGCGGGTTCCCCGCGGCGATGGTGCCCTCGAACACGTCGGTGGTGTAGACCCCGCCCCGGCACCAGATGCCGGGCATCTTGCCGTCGGCGTAGTCCTTCCGCAGGATGCCGAACGAGCGCGCGGTGGGGTCGGTGTTCACGGCGAAGAGGTCGTTCCCCGCGACCTTGACGACCTGCCCGAGCGCGCCGGCGCCCGACATGGCGCCGTCGCCGTAGGCCAGCCCGGGGTGGTCCGCATTCAGGAAGCTCACGATAGGTTCCTTTCAGAAAGGGTGTGTGTCGGTCTCCCGCTACACCGCGGCGCCCACGCGGTCGTCGTAGGCCGCGCGGATGCCGCGCCGGAGCCGGTCCTCGAGCGAGAGCTTGGCGTCGTCCACCACGAGGGGCCGGACACCGGCGTCGGTGCGGAGCTTGCCGTCCGCCTCAGCTTTGGACTCGGGCTTCGGCTTCTTGCCCTTGTCCTTGTCCTCCTCGTCCTCCTTCTTGTCCGGCGCCTCCGCCTTCGGCTTGGGCACGCGCTTGTAGGTCGCCTCCGTGGCCGCGAAGGCGTCGTCGGAGAGGCCGGCCAGGCGCTCCAGCTCCTTCTCTCGCTCGTCTTCGTCGCCGAAGGCGAAGCCGTCCTTCTCCAGCTTCTTGACGAGCTTCTCGGCCCGGGCGCGGTTGGCCGCGGCCTTCTCCTTGGCCTGGAGCTTCTCCAGCTCCTTCTGGAGCTCGGCGAGCTGGGCCTTGAGCTTCTGGTTCTCGCCCTCGAGCTCCTTGATCCGCGCGTCCTTGTTGGACGGCTCCGAGCCGCCGCCCTCGGGGGCCTTCTTCTTGGCAGCGTCATGGTCGGCCCCCTCGTCCTTGTCCTTTTCCTTGTCCATCGCTTCGAGACCTCCTTTGGGATGTGAAGCGTCCGATTCGATGCCGAGCGCGTCGGCGACCTGGGTGATCCGGGCCTTCTCGTCCGCTCCTTTCCTGTCCAGAAGGCCCAGGCCGGTGAACGTGATGCCGTGGAGAACTTCACAGACGGGCTTGCCCTTGAACTCCGCCCCCTTGAACTTCTTGAGGTGAAGGCAGTAGTCGGCCTTGGATTTCACGCGCTTGCCGCAGACCGAGCACTCCCCCTCCTCGTAATCGCACTCCATCGAGACCTGCTTGATGATCCCCTTCTTCATCAGCTTGTAGGCCAGGCGCGCGTTCTCGTTGTCCGCCACGTACAACTCGCCCACGCACTCGACGTGGCCGCCGGCGTCGTCGTCCACGAACTCGCTGGCCACGACGCCGCCGCCGATGTCCCGGAAGTCCTGGCTGTGCTTGAGGTCGATCTTCTTGTTGACCGCGGTCTGGTGACGCCCCTGGAGTTCTTCCCGGCTGAACAGGTCGCCGTTCTTGTTTGTGCCCACGTGGCAGAGGACGAAGCTGAACTCGCGGTCGCCGGCCGGCGCGTCGCCCAGGTTGATCGCTTGCGCCGAGGGCGTCTCCTCCTTGGCGAACGCGATGTCCACTGGGAATGATGTGTGGTTAGGCTCGGGGACCGTCCCGTCGCTCGCCGCGGCCGCCATCGCCTTCGGTCCCGACGCCACGAAGAGCAGCTCCTTCGCAAACTTGCCGCCGCGCTTGGCCTCGTAGGGCACGATCCCGTATTCCACATCGATGGCGTTGACGCGCACCTTGTCCCAGCCCTGGGC
>VGYV01000673.1 GCA_016872855.1 Planctomycetota bacterium | reverse complement strand
CGCCTCCGTGGGCAGGCGGAACGGCCTCTTGAACTTCGCGCTGAGCTTCTGGAGGAAGCCCTGGCAGTCGTCCCAGCTCACGTTGTCCACGGGGTTCTGCGGCTTGCCCTTGAAGTGGCTCGGGTTCTCGCCCATCACCGCCTGCCACTGGGCCTGCGTGACCTCGGTCTTGCCGAGCCAGAAGGGCTTGCTGATCTTCACGCGGCGCTGGGGGAACTCGGGCTGGAACTCCCCCGCGTTGCCGCCGAAGACCTTCTGGAGCTGCTCCGGGCTTGTGGCCGGGGCGCTGCCCATCAGGAACTCGCCCGCGGGGATGAGCACCAGGGTCATCTTCACCCCGCCGCCGAGGGCGATGTCGGTCTCGGCCTCGACGCCGAGGGCCTTGGCGGCTTCCGACTGACGCCGCCTGGCTTCCGCCGCGTCAAAGGGCCACTCGCCCGCTCTCGGCGCCTCGGCGGCCTCCGGCTCGATGCGGCGGAGGCGAACGCTGCGGACCGCGGTCTTGCAGCGCCAAGTGTACATGCCGAAAGGCTGGATGCGCTCGGCAGCAGGCGGCAAGCTCAGGACATGGCCCGCCGTGGCTAGGTCAACCACTTTGGTGCCGTCCAACCATGCTTCGACTCGGCCCCGAGCCACGACAAGCCGCACCTCGTACCACCGGTTGTCCTCGAAGCGCATGCGCTTTCCTGTCGAGTTCTCGTTCGCCCACTTCCCATCCACCTTCTCCAAACCAACGAACTCGTTCTTCCACCCGCCCACACCAAGCTGGCATGAGCCCGCCGGCGAAGGGAAACAGATGGTCAGCATGCTATCCGTGCCGCCCAGTCGCATTGCTTGGACGATCACCTCATAGTCAACCGATGGGAATCCGCCGGACCAGGTGATCCCTGTACCCTGGGCTCTCTCGAGGATAATCTGGGCGTCCTGCACCTCAACACGGCCGCTGCCACCGTAACCCGGAAACTCCTGCACCGTGTTCCACCCCTTCAGCGTCTTCCCATCGAACAGGCTCTGCCACTCCCCCGTTTCCACGTTCCCGGCCCTTGGTTTCGGCTTCGGCAGCCGTCCGCCGTCGGTCGGCTTCATGCCCAAGAGAGGATTCCGCGTCGGATGGCGGCGGACGCGTTCCAGCAACTCGCTCTCGCAGTAGAGCACGTCCGCAGGCACATTGGTCTCCGCGGCTTGGCCCTTGCGCCAGAGCAACGTGATGGTCGCCGTCCAAGGGCCGTCGAAGTGTTCCACCCAGAGGCGATGCCATCCCTTCTCAAGCTGAATCTTGCCAGCCGGACTGTGCCCGGGTTTGGCCACCCAGTAGTCTACCACGCTCTTGCCGTCGAGGTACAGCCGCACGCCATCGTCATGCCAGAAGGCAAAGGCGTACTCGCCCGGCTCGTCAATGCAGAGCCACCCGACGAATCGGCACGAGAAGTTATCGGCAGGCACCCCAGGGGCTGGTGCCTTCGTATCCCAGTTGAAACTCAGGCGCTGCTTGGCTGCCTCGGCAGTGACAAAGCGGTCGTGATCCCGTCCTGCATAGTATGCAGCAACAAAGCCCTGCTCCAGGCCGATCTCTCCAGCGCGCTCTGGCGGAACATCGGCAGGGGGCGGAGGGGGCTCCACCGCCTCAGCCGGAGCCCCAATCTTCTCGCGGAGGTCGGGGAGCTTGTCGCGGACGGCGGCGAAGTGTTTTGTGCCGGCGTGGGCTTTCTCGAAGGCATCGAGGAGGGCGAGGATGCGCGCGGCTTCGGCTTTGGTGGGCTTGGGCTCGGCGGCGGCCTCGATCTCGGCCCAGGCCTTGCGGGCGGCGACTTCGGCGGCGCCCAATGTAAGGGCGGCGAGGCGGTCGTGGTAATATGACAGGCCCGGCGGCTTGCCCGCGGCGGCGAGGGCCTTCTCGGCAAGGGCGGGGTCCTCGCCCTCGGCGATGCGGAAGATGGCCTCGGCGAGGCGAGAGCGCTCGTCGTCCTTCGACACCACCGCGGCGTAGGCGAGGGCCTGCTTCGCATCGAGGTCGTGGAGGCTGCGGGCGATGGCCTCGCCCTTGGGGGTCTGGATGGTGATGACACCCTTGTCCACAGCGGTGATGTTCCCCACGGCGCCGCGGATGGAGACTGTGCCTTTGCGTGCGGCGACGCCTTTCTCGACTGCGGCCCAGAACTCTCTGAGGAGCTTCGCCGCCTCCTGGTCGGCCTTCAGATGCTGGGCCAAGGAGTCCGCGTCTCCGACGCGGAAATCTTCCGCCCCGGCGGGGCGGACTCCCTTGATCTCCGCCGCGGAGCGGCGGGCTACGTCGGCCAGGAGCTTTTCGGCGGCGGGGTAGTCACGGGCCTTGAAGAGCGCCCAGAGCTTGTCGGATTCGGCCTGGTAGGCCGCAAGGGCGGCGGCCGCGGCCCTCTTGCGGGCAGCCTCGGCCAACTCGATCTCCGCATCAATCATATCTCCGATGCCCTCAATCGCCACGTTCTGCCCGGTTCGGAGAACCTTGACTGCTTCGTCGAACTTGCCTGCACCAACCAGCTTCTTGGCCTCGGCCTTGATGGCCTCCCACTTCGCCAGTTCGGGCTGCTTGGCGTCCGCCGCGGCAGCCGCGTGGAGCCGCAGCAGGCGGATGTTGCGCAGGGCGGTCCTGCCGCTGCGCTCGGCGTAGACCCCGAAGGGCTCCAACGCCCCGTAGCCGCCCGGGAGCTTCAGCTCGTGCTCGGCCAGTGGGAGGTCCACCACCTGTTCATCGCCCACCCAGGCTTCCACCTTGTCGGTGGTCACACGCAGGCGGATGTCATACCATCGCTCCTGGTCGAAGGCCATCCGCCGGCGTGTGACGTTCTTCTCCGCCGTCTGGCCATCCACAAACGTGAGGCCGACGATGGCGCCGCCGAATCCCCCGACGCTCAGGATGCAGCCTGACTTGCCGACCGGCAGGACGATGTTGCACAGGCCGGCCTCGCGTCCCTTGAAGCGCTGCACCTGCATGGCTACCTCGTAGCCCGTCCTCGGGAACGGCTTCGTCCAGGCGCCCCCGGTGAACGTCTTGCCTTCCCCGAGGAGAATCAAGCCGTCCTCGACAGTGACCGTGCCATGCCCCTCAAAGACGGAGCCGTCGGCGACCTTCCAGCCTTCCAGGGTCCGCCCGTCGAAGAGGCTGACCCATTCGCCCGGCTGTGGCGCCGGCGGCACGGGGGGTTCCGGCTTCTTGGGCAGGTCCTTGACTTTGGGAGGGATGGGGTGCTCGGTTGTCGGCTTCAAGCTGCTGGGCACTTTGGGGGAGGGGATGGGCGATGGGGTGGATGGGCGGGTGGGTGAAGAGGTGGAAGGCTTGATGGTGACTGCCCGGTCGGCCGGCTTGCGGCCTGAGCGAAGGACAAGGACAACGGCGGCGATGGCGATGATGGCGACGATGGCGGCGACGGCGATGAGGATGGTGCGGTTGCTCTTGGGCTGACGCGCTGCCGTCTGCCGTCTGCCGTCTGCCATCTGCCGTCTGCCCTCGGTCATCTCGAGGGTGGGGGCCTCGGCGAGCATGGCCCGGGCCTCGGCACGGGCGGCGGCGGCGACGCTCTGGAGCTTGCCCAGGCCGTTCAGGTCGTCGAGCAACGCCGTGGCCGAGGGGTAGCGGGCCTCGGGGTTCTTGCGGAGGAGTCGGTCCACGACGTGGCAGAGGCGGCGGTCAACGCGGGGCGCGAGGCTTGCCAGCGGAGGGGCCGCCTCGTTGACCTGTTTGATGAGGACTTCGGAGAAGTTCTTGCCCTCGAATGGCGGGCGGCCGGCCAGGGCGCAGAAGATGGTGGCCCCCAGCGAATAGAGGTCGGAGCGCGCGTCCGCCTCGCCGCCCTTAGCCATCTCGGGCGCAACGTAGGCGGGGGTGCCGACGACCGCTCCATCCGCCGTCACCGCCACGTCGCCCTCGGTGCGCTTGGCCAGGCCGAAGTCGGTGACGCGAACCTGGGCCTCCTTGTCGAGCATGATGTTGGCGGGCTTGATGTCGCGGTGGACGATGCCCTCCTTGTGAGCGGCGGCGAGGGCGCTACAGACTTGCTTCATCACGTCGAGCGCGCGGTTCGGCTCAAGCGGCCCGTCGCGGCGCACGATGTCGGCGAGCGTCTCGCCGTCAACGAACTCCATCGCGAAGAAGTAGTAGCCCTCGGCCTGGCCGACATCGTGTGCCTGGACGATGTTGGGGTGTCGGAGCTTTGCGGCGGAGCGTGCCTCGCGGAGAAAGCGCTGGACGAATGCTTCGTTCTCGGCGAGCTTCTTGGGGAGGATTTTGAGGGCGACGAGCCGGTCCATCGAGACCTGTCGTGCCTTGAGCACCGTGCCCATCCCGCCCTTGCCGAGGCGGCCGAGGAGTTCGAAGCCGCCGATCTTCGATGGCCCTGAGGCACTCTCTGGCATGCCCGTGCCCTCCTGCATGGTTTGGAGTGCCGGCCTCAGCCCGTATGCCCAGGATACGGCCTGAAGGCCGCACTCCGAACGCGCGACGGCCTGAAGGCCGCACTCCGAACGCGCTCGCGCCATTATGGCGGGTGCGGGGGTGGTTGTCAAGGAG